>NZ_WIVR01000038.1:0-50228 GCF_009600525.1 Pseudomonas sp. FSL R10-1350 | reverse complement strand
ACATAGATGCAGCCGGGTGTCAGTGGGCAAAAGCGGGTTGACAGTGGGGGGCGAGTCCATACATAGGAGCGAGCTTGTCTCGCGATCTTTTGGCCTTTAAAAGATCGCGAGGCAAGCTCGCTCCTACAACGGCCACATAGCCTTGACGTCCTGCACGAGACTACAATCAGCACCCCGCTCCGTTGGCTGATTGGCGTCGCATGTTGACCTGCTCTGTACACCCCCTGCCCTACCACCCCAACCCTGCCGTTTATTTTGCGGCGATTCACCATGCCCCTGGCGCAGTCTTGCTGGACAGCGGCCGCCCCGTCGCAGAGCGCGGGCGCTATGACCTGCTGAGCGCCTGGCCAGTCGAAGAGTTGAGCGTGCGGGCGGACGAATCAGGGCGCGGGTTTCTGCAACGTCTGCGTGATGCGCTAAAACAACTGGGTGACGCTGAACTGCCAGCGCCCTATGAGCTGCCTTTTGTCGGCGGGCTCATCGGCTACCTGAGCTATGACTTCGGCCGCCAACTTGAACACCTGCCCGCCCAGTCGCTCAACGACCTGCATTTACCCGATGCGCGGCTTGGGCTGTATGCCTGGGCGCTGGTCAGCGACCACCAGGCAGCGACCAGCCAACTGGTGTTTCACCCCAGCCTGGCAGTGGCCGAGCGCGAGCGCCTGATTGAGCTGTTCGCTCAGCCCGCGCAGAGCGAGCCTGGCACGTTCTCGCTCAAACACCCCATGCAGCCCGACATCAGCGCTGAGTTTTACCAACACGCCCTGCAAAAAATCCAGCACTACATTCAGGCGGGCGACTGCTACCAGGTCAATTACACCCAGCGTTTCAGCGCCCCCTGCGAGGGCGACCCGTGGGCCGCCTATTGCGCCTTGCGCGACGCGTGCCCGACGCCGTTTTCAGGCTTTGTCAGCCTGCCCGAAGACACTGCCATCCTCAGCCTGTCGCCCGAGCGCTTTGTGCATGTCAGCCAGAATCAGGTCGAAACCCGACCGATCAAAGGCACGCGCCCACGGGGTCAAAATCCGGCAGAAGATGCCGCCAACGCCGCCGAGCTGCTGGCCAGCACCAAGGACCGGGCGGAAAACCTGATGATCGTCGACTTGCTGCGCAATGACCTGGGCCGCACCTGCCGTACCGGCTCGGTGAGCGTGCCGCAATTGATCGCCCTCGAAAGCTACCCCAACGTTCACCACTTGGTGAGCAGCGTTGTCGGTGAACTGGCGCCGGGCAAAGACGCGCTAGACTTGATCGGTGACAGCTTCCCCGGCGGCTCAATTACCGGCGCGCCGAAAATCCGCGCCATGCAAATCATTGATGAGCTGGAACCCACCCGGCGTAGCATTTACTGCGGCTCGCTGCTGTACCTGGATGTGCGCGGAGAAATGGACAGCTCAATCGCCATTCGCAGCCTGCTGGTCAAAGACGGCCGGGTCAATTGCTGGGGCGGCGGCGGGATCGTTGCCGACTCTGACTGGCACGATGAATATCAAGAATCGATCACCAAAGTGAAGGTGCTACTCGACACGCTGCAAACCCTGTAGCGCGCGGTTTTTGCTACCATCCGCCCCACTAGAGAGCGCCCAGCGCCATTCACCGTAGGAAACCGCCTGATGAGCCATCCGTTCGACGTTGCGCAAACAGCCGCGACATACGCCAGCAAGTCCCCGCAGGACATTCTCAAACTCGCCTTTGAACATTTTGGCGACGAACTCTGGATCTCGTTCAGCGGCGCCGAAGACGTGGTGCTGGTGGACATGGCCTGGAAGCTCAACAAGAACGTCAAAGTGTTCAGCCTCGACACCGGGCGCCTGCACCCCGAGACCTATCGCTTTATTGAACAAGTACGCGATCACTACAAGATCCAGATCGAGCTGATCTCGCCAGACCAGACCAAGCTGGAACCGTTCGTCAAAGAAAAAGGCTTGTTCAGCTTTTACAAAGACGGCCACGGCGAGTGCTGCGGCGTGCGCAAGATCGAACCGCTGCGTCGCAAACTGTCGACTGTTAAAGCCTGGGCGACCGGCCAGCGCCGTGACCAAAGCCCTGGCACCCGCAGCCAGGTCGCGGCACTGGAAATCGACGGCGCATTCTCGACGCCAGAGCGCCCGCTGTACAAATTCAACCCGCTGGCGCAAATGACCAGCGAGGAAGTCTGGGGCTACATCCGCATGCTCGAGCTGCCGTACAACAGCCTGCATGAGCGCGGTTACATCAGCATTGGCTGTGAGCCTTGCACCCGCCCGGTCCTGCCAAACCAGCACGAACGCGAAGGCCGCTGGTGGTGGGAAGAAGCGACGCAAAAGGAATGCGGCCTGCACGCCGGCAACCTGATCGCCAAGCACTAAACACCACACCCTGTAGGAGCGAGCTTGTCTCGCGATCTTTTAAAGATCAAAAGATCGCGAGACAAGCTCGCTCGTACAGTTGTTTCGCCCGCTTGCGTTTACCCCGAACTTACGTTCAGAATTAGCAATAATTCTCAATAACGTTTGAGTAATATTCTATGTCTTCGGGTGAACCTCCGTTCCAGGCCGCGATTTCAGACCTGTACTGCGAACATCACGGCTGGCTGTTTGGCTGGCTGCGCCGAAAACTCGGCTGTGCGCACAATGCTGCCGATCTGGCTCAGGACACCTTCGCCCGAATTCTCAATGCCCGCGAGTCGGTGGCCTCCCTGCGCGAGCCGCGAGCGTTTTTGAGCACCACCGCCCGTCGGCTGATCATCGATCAAGTACGCCGCAAGCACATCGAAAACGCTTACCTGCAAGAGCTGGCCCTGACCGCCGAGGCACTGGAGGGCTTTCAGTCCCCCGAACACATCCTCAGCACCCTCGAAGCCCTTGAACACATCGCCTTTATGCTCGAAGGCCTGCACGACAACGTCCGCCAGGCGTTTGTCCTGTATTACCTCGACGGCCTGACCCAAAGCGAGATCGCTCGCCAGTTGGGGTTGTCTGATCGCACTGTGCGCAAATACCTGATTCAAGCCTTGCTGCACTGCAGCCACAGCCTGGACACCTGATGCCAGCGCCCCGCCAGATCATTGATGAGCAAGCAGCCGAGTGGATGCTGCGCCTGCACGAAGAAGGCTTCAGCGACGCGGCGCGTCTTGAGTTCGAGTGCTGGAAGCAGCAGAGCCCGCAACATGCAGCCGCCGCCCAGCGCATGCAAGATGCCATCAGCCGCCTGCAATCGCTGCGCGAACAGTCGGCCCCGGCAAAGGCCGCGCTGAATGCAGCCTTTACCGGGCGTAAACCCACGGCCCCGCGCAAGCACATACTGCGTGTTGTGCTGATTGCTGCATGCCTGGCCTTGCCCGTGACCCTGACGCTAAAAAGCCAGTACCCCGAACGCTGGCTGGCCGATATCAGCACCGGGCCCAACGACTGGAAGACCCTGCACCTGGCGGACGACTCCACCCTCACCCTCAGCGGTGCCAGCGCGGTCAACGTGCACTTCAACAGCACGGAGCGACGGATCGAATTGCTCCAGGGCGAAATTCTGGTCGAGGTGGCGCATGACCGTTCACGACCCTTTATCGTGCAGACCGCGCAGGGCACCATGCGCGCCCTGGGCACCCGTTTTGTGGTCAATCATCTGGCAGACACCACCGTGCTGAGCATGCTGCAGTCGCGGGTGGCGGCGCAAAGTGCCAACGAGCAACAAACCCTGGAAGTGGGCGCCGGCTCAAAGGCGTTGATCAGCCGCGACGCGGTAAAACTCTCTGGCACGGTAGACCCCGCCAGCATCAATGAAGCCTGGCGCCGCCATCAGTTGGTGGTCGAAAACCAGCCGCTGGATCAGGTGCTGGATGAGATAGCGCGCCATCGCCGCGGCCATCTGCAGTTTGATCGCAACGCTCTGGCCAACTTGCGCGTGACGGCCGTGTTGCCGCTGGATGACACCGACCGGGCGCTGCAATTGATCGCCGACACCCTGCCGTTGAGCATCAATACCTATACCCCGTGGCTGATTGTGATCAGCCAGTTGCCGCAGCCTAAAAAATAATAATTCGCATTCGTTCCGCTTTTTCAGCGTCAGCCGTCAAGGAAGGTATACAGACCCATAAAGGATTGCGTTCTCCATGCTGACCTCCTCCCTTCATCGCGGGCGTTTTCGCCCTCAGGCCTGCAAGCCGCTGACACTGGCCATTCATTTGATTGTGGCGTCGGCGGCCGGCGTGTTGAGCACCTCGATCGCCCAGGCGCAAACGGCCGTGCAGACTTACGATATTCCTGCCGGACCGCTGAGCAGCGCCTTGAATCGCTTCGCACAACAAGCGGGCGTGGCGATCATTTTTCAATCGCACAACCTTGAAGGGCTGACCACACCCGGTCTGCATGGGGTCTACAACGAACAAAGCGGCTTTGAAACACTGCTGCACGGCAGCGGCTACACCGTGGTTAAAAGCACTAACGGTTACATGCTTGACGCCTTGCCTGCGGCGGGTAGCGCGCTGGAATTGGGCGCAACCCAAGTCAGCGCCAACCAGCTAGGCACAATCACTGAAGGCTCGGGTTCCTACACCCCCGGCAGCATTGCCACCGCTACGCGCATGGTGCTGACACCCCGCGAAACCCCGCAGTCGATCTCGGTCGTCACACGCCAGGCGATGGACGATTTTGGCCTCACCTCGATTGATGACGTGATGCGCCATACCCCGGGCATCACCGTGGCCACCTATGACAGCGACCGCACCAGCTATTACTCGCGCGGCTTTGCGATCAAGAACTTCCAATACGACGGTATCCCGATCCTGCAAGACCCGCAATACTCCGCCGGGCACACCCTCACCGACACCGCGATTTACGACCGGGTAGAGATCCTCAAGGGCGCAACGGGCTTGCTCACTGGCGCTGGCGGCCCCGGCGGCACCATCAACATGGTGCGTAAAAAACCCACCCGCGAGTTCAAGGCCCACATCGATGTCGGCGCCGGCTCGTGGGACAACTACCGCTCGGAAATCGACGTCAGCGGGCCACTGACCGAAAGCGGCAATGTGCGGGGCCGGGCCGTGGCGGCCTACCAGGACAAACACTCGTTCATTGACCACTACAAACGCGACAGTGAGGTCTATTACGGGATTCTTGAGATTGATCTGGACCCAGACACCCTGCTCACCCTCGGCGCCGATTATCAGGACAACAACCCCAAAGGCTCCAGTTGGTCAGGCAGCGCCTCATTGTTCAACTCCGCCGGTGAACGCATCAGCACCCCGCGCTCGTTCAACAACGGCGCCAAGTGGAGCAGCTGGAAGCAATACACGCGCACCGCTTTCGCCACCCTCGAACACAGTTTTGACAACGGCTGGGTCGCCAAAGCCCAGTACAACCACCAGATCAACGGCTATAACGCCCCGCTGGGCGCTTTGCTGTTCCCCAACTTAGAAACCGGCGAAGCACGACTGCTGGCGCGCAAATATACCGGCGAATACGTCAGCGACAGCGGCGACATCTACGCCACCGGCCCGTTCGAGTTCCTGGGCCGCGAGCATGAACTGGTGGTTGGCGGTTCGGTATCGCGCTCGCACTGGACCGGCAACGACTACACCAGCGCCATCCAGTTTAAAAGCATGTACGACTACTATAACTGGAAAGGCGATGCGTATGAGCCGGACTGGGGCAACGTGACCTCGCGAAACGACGAAACTACCCGTCAGACCGGCACCTACATCACCGGCCGCTTCAGCCTTACCGATGACCTGACCCTGATGCTCGGTACCCGCGTGGCCGACTACACCCTCACCGGCACCAGCCAGGCCAAGGACACGGGCAAGGTGTTGCCGTATGCGGGGTTGATTTATGACATCAATCAAAACATCTCGGCCTACGCCAGCTACACCGAAATCTTCTTGCCGCAGTCGTATTACCGCAACCGCGACAACAAAATGCTTGAGCCCGATGAAGGCACCAACTACGAGATCGGCTTGAAGGGCGAGTTCTTCGACGGGCGACTGAATTCAAGCCTGGCCTACTTCGAAGTGCACCAGGACAACCGCCCGGAAGACGACACCGCCTACAACGCGAACCCGACCAACCCGGACATCGAGTACGCCTACAAGGGCATCAAGGCCACGACCAAAGGTTACGAAGCAGAAATCTCGGGCGAACTGCTGCCCGGCTGGCAACTGCAAGCGGGCTACACGCACAAGGTCAGCCGCGAAAAAGGCGGCAAGAAGGTGTCTACCTGGGAGCCCGAAGACCAGATCAACCTGTACACCAGCTACAAGCTGACCGGCGACTGGGACAAACTCACCCTGGGCGGTGGCGTACGCTGGCAAGGCACGGGCTGGCAAATGCTGACCAACTGGAACAAGGGCGGCACCGTAGAGAAGTTTTCCCAAGACCCGTACTGGCTGGTGGACCTGATGGCGCGCTACCAGATCAGCAAAAACCTCTCGGCCACGGTCAACCTGAACAACGTGTTCGACAAGTCGTATTACACCAACATCGGCTTCTACAACTCGTCGTATTACGGTGATCCGCGCAACGTGATGGTGAGCACGCGCTGGGATTTCTAAAGCGCCCGTGCAGTAAACCTGCAGGAGCGAGCTTGTCTCGCGATCTTTTGAGTTTTAAAAGATCGCGAGACAAGCTCGCTCCTACAGCTACATACAAAACACACGCGCACAAAAAAACCCGCACTAGGCGGGCTTTCTGTGGATCACAAGCTTTCAAGGGGCTTGTGTTCCGAATATGGCGCAGCGGACGGGACTCGAACCCGCGACCCCCGGCGTGACAGGCCGGTATTCTAACCGACTGAACTACCGCTGCGCGTAACACTGAAAGCGAATGGTGGGTGATGACGGGATCGAACCGCCGACCCTCTGCTTGTAAGGCAGATGCTCTCCCAGCTGAGCTAATCACCCTTTCACTTCACTCTCGTTGCGGGGCGCATTCTCTCACACTTTTTGTGTAAGTGGTTGTTTTTATTCAAGTTTTTTTTCAAAACCGTTTAAAAACTACCGTTTCCAACGCCCTGCATCTTTGATTCAACAGCGAGCTGCTGAATCGAAGCCTTTCAGGAAAAGCCTGCATTCAGCGGACCTTTCCAACCACAAGCGTTCAAGGGGCTTGTGGTACAAAAAATGGCGCAGCGGACGGGACTCGAACCCGCGACCCCCGGCGTGACAGGCCGGTATTCTAACCGACTGAACTACCGCTGCGCGTAACACTGTGAGCGAATGGTGGGTGATGACGGGATCGAACCGCCGACCCTCTGCTTGTAAGGCAGATGCTCTCCCAGCTGAGCTAATCACCCTTTCACTCTCGGTGTGGCGCGCATTCTACGGAGCGACCTATAGTCTGGCAAGCACTTTTTAAAATAATTTTCTTATGCACGACAAAGGCTTAGCGCAGGGTTGGCCTATTAAGGCTATCAAGCGAATAATGCCCTCTTTGTATAAAGGAGTGATTCACCCCATGTGGTTCAAAAACCTGCTTATCTATCGCCTGACCCAAGATCTGCCTTTTGATGCGCAGGTGCTGGAAACGGCACTGGCCACCAAACCGGCCCGCCCGTGTGCAAGCCAGGAATTAGCCACCTACGGTTTCGTCGCCCCTTTCGGCAAAGGCGAAGACGCACCGCTGGTTCACGCCAGCCAGGACTTCCTGCTGATTGCCGCCCGTAAAGAAGAACGCATCCTGCCAGGCAGCGTTGTGCGTGATGCATTAAAGGAGAAGGTCGAAGAGATCGAAGCCGAGCAAATGCGCAAGGTCTATAAGAAGGAGCGTGACCAGCTCAAGGATGAAATCATCCAGGCCTTCCTGCCGCGTGCCTTTATTCGCCGTTCGGCCACCTTTGCCGCCATCGCGCCAAAACAGGGCCTGATCCTGGTCAACGCCTCCAGCCCTAAACGCGCCGAAGACTTGCTGTCCACCCTGCGTGAAGTGATCGGCTCGCTGCCGGTTCGCCCGCTGGGCGTAAAAGTCGCGCCAAGCGCCACCATGACCGAATGGGTCAAAACCCAAAAAGCGGCCGACAACTTCTTTGTGCTGGACGAGTGCGAACTGCGCGACACCCACGAAGACGGCGGGATTATCCGTTGCAAGCGTCAGGACCTGACCAGCGATGAAATCCAGTTGCACCTGAGCACTGGCAAAATCGTGACCCAACTGTCGCTGGCCTGGCAAGACAAGCTGTCGTTTGTGCTGGACGACAAACTGGTGGTTAAACGCCTGAAGTTTGAAGACCTGCTGCAAGACGAAGCCGAACAAAACGGCGGTGACGATGACCTCGGCCAACAAGACGCCAGCTTCACCTTGATGATGCTGACCTTCGGTGAGTTCTTGCCGCAGTTGTTTGAAGCGCTGGGCGGTGAAGAAATTCCACAAGGGATTTAACCCTGACGCCCGTGGGAGCGGGCTTGCTCGCGATTGGATCGACTCGTACATCACAATGACCGAGTGGCTTGCATCGCGAGCAAGCCCGCTCCCACAAAAGCCTGACCATAATAAGGAACACCATGCGTGCACTTGCTGCTTTAAGCCGCTTTGTCGGTAATACCTTTGCTTACTGGGTGCTGATTTTTGCCGTGCTGGCGTTTCTGCAGCCCGGGTGGTTTATCGGCCTCAAAGGCGCCATCGTGCCGCTTCTGGGTGTGGTGATGTTCGGCATGGGCCTGACCCTCAAACTCGATGACTTCGCTGAAGTCGCCCGCCACCCGTGGCGCGTTGCGCTAGGCGTGGTTGCTCATTTCGTGATCATGCCCGGGGTGGCGTGGTTGCTCTGCCAGATTTTCCACCTGCCGCCCGAGATCGCCGTCGGGGTGATTCTGGTGGGCTGTTGCCCAAGCGGCACGTCTTCCAATGTCATGACCTGGCTGGCGCGGGGCGACCTGGCCCTGTCCGTGGCGATTGCCGCCGTGACCACCCTCCTCGCCCCACTGCTGACCCCGGCGCTGATCTGGCTGCTGGCATCGGCCTGGTTGCCGGTGTCATTTATGGAGCTGTTCTGGTCAATCCTGCAAGTGGTGCTGCTGCCGATTGTGCTGGGCGTGCTGGTGCAACGCTTGCTCGGCGCCCGTGTGCATTTCGCGGTCGACGTGCTGCCGCTGGTGTCGGTGGTCAGCATTGTGATTATCGTGGCCGCCGTGGTGGCCGCCAGCCAGGCAAAAATCGCCGAGTCGGGCCTGTTGATCATGGCCGTGGTCATGCTGCACAACAGCTTTGGCTATTTGCTCGGCTACTTTACCGGCCGCCTGTTCAAGCTGCCGTTGGCCCAGCGCAAATCCCTGGCCCTGGAAGTCGGCATGCAGAACTCCGGCCTGGGCGCGGCATTGGCCAGCGCGCACTTTTCGCCGCTGGCAGCCGTGCCCAGTGCGCTGTTCAGTGTGTGGCACAACATTTCGGGGGCGTTGCTGTCGACGTATTTCCGCCGGATGAGTGAAAAAGACGATCGCTTGAAGGCCAACCAGCCATCCACTGACTGAAAACTCGGGGTTGATCGTCAGAAAAATCGTGTGCAATATAGTGCGCACTGCGGGGACGACCCTGCGACTCATCGAGTGATTAATCTGGGGACGACCCCATCAATTGATGGAGATAACCATGTCCTGGATTATTCTGTTTTTTGCCGGTCTGTTTGAAGTGGGCTGGGCCGTCGGCCTCAAATACACCGAAGGCTTCACCCGGCCAATCCCCACCGCCCTGACCGTTGCAGCCATGCTGGTCAGCCTTGGCCTGCTCGGCCTGGCCATGAAAGAACTGCCACTGGGCACCGCTTATGCCATCTGGACCGGTGTGGGCGCTGTCGGCACGGTCATCGCCGGGATCATTCTGTTTGGTGAATCCATGGCGCTGTTCCGACTGGCCAGCGTTGCGCTGATCATTGCCGGCCTGGCCGGGCTTAAGCTCAGCAGCTAAACGCTAGAGCGTGTCTCGCGATCTTCTGACAATCAAAAGATCGCGAGACTGGCTCGCCCTCCCCAGCCTTTACCTCACGCGACATCACCGCGCAATTCACTGACCCGCTCACGCAACAGCTTTTGTGTGGCTTCGCTGGCCGGTATCGGCGCGCCCGCCACCAGGGTGACCCGCGACCACAAGCGGCGGAAAAAGCCCTTGTTCGGGTCACGGCTGAAAAAGCTGCCCCACAGGCCTTGCAACGCCATCGGAATGACCGGCACAGGCGTCTGCTCCAAAATCACCCGAACCCCCGCCTTGAACTCGCTGATCTGGCCATCACTGGTCAACTTGCCTTCCGGGAAGATGCACACCAGTTCACCGTCATTCAAATACTGGGCAATCTTTCTGAACGCACGCTCATAGGTCGCCTCGTCTTCAGCACGCCCGGCGATCGGAATCGCGCCCGCAGTCCGGAAGATAAAGTTGAGCACCGGCAAGTTGTAGATTTTGTAATACATCACAAAGCGAATCGGCCGACGCACTGCGCCGCCGATCAACAACGCATCCACGAACGACACGTGGTTGCACACCAACAAGGCCGCCCCTTCATCCGGGATGGCTTCCAGGTTTTTGTGTTTGACGCGGTACATGGAATGGCTGAGCAGCCAGATCATGAAACGCATGGTGAATTCAGGGACGATTTTGAAGATGTAGGTGTTCACCGCAATGTTCAGCAACGACACCACCAGAAACAACTCTGGAATCGTCAGCTTGGCCACACTCAGCAGCAGGATGGTGACGACGGCCGACACCACCATAAACAGCGCATTGAGAATGTTGTTGGCGGCGATGACCCGGGCGCGTTCGTTTTCGGCGGTGCGCGACTGGATCAGCGCATACAGCGGCACTATATAGAAGCCGCCAAACACGCCCAGCCCCAAAATATCCAGCAACACCCACCAGGCCTGGCTAAAGCCCAGCACGCCGAGCCAGTCGTTGGCCTGGATGTTTTGCGGCATGTGCCCCGAATGCCACCACAGCAACAGGCCAAACACAGTCAGACCAAACGAGCCAAACGGTACCAGGCCGATTTCGACCTTACGCCCCGAGAGCTTTTCGCAGAGCATCGAGCCCACGGCAATGCCCACCGAAAACACGGTGAGAATCAGCGTCACCACGGTTTCATCGCCGTACAACCATTCTTTGGCGTAGGCCGGGATTTGCGTGAGATAAATCGCCCCGACAAACCAGAACCACGAGTTGCCGACCACTGACCGCGACACGGCAGGCGTCTGATTCAAACCCAGGCGCAGCGTGGCCCAGGTCTCACTGAAGATGTTCCAGTTAAGGCGCAGTTCTGGAGTGTCGGCAGCAACCCGCGGTATGGCGCGACTGGCCAGATACCCGAGCACGGCCACCGAAATAATCACCCCCGACACAATCACCGTGTAGTGCTGCGACGAGAGCATGATCCCGGCGCCGATGGTGCCCGCCAGAATCGATAAAAAGGTGCCCATTTCAACCAGGCCGTTACCGCCTACCAGTTCATCGTCGTGCAGGGTCTGCGGCAAGATCGAGTACTTCACCGGACCGAACAGAGCCGAGTGGGTGCCCATAGCAAACAGCGCGACCAGCATCAAGGTCAAATGATCGAACGCAAAACCGATGGCGCCGACAACCATGATGGCGATTTCGCCCAGTTTGATCAGACGAATCAGTTGGTCTTTGGGGTATTTTTCGCCAAATTGCCCGGCCAAGGCCGAGAACAAAAAGAACGGAATGATGAAGAGCAGCGCACACAGGTTGACCCAGATGCCGCGATCCCCGTCGATGCTCAGCTTATAAAGGATGGCGAGAATCAGCGACTGCTTGAACAGGTTGTCATTGAGTGCACCCAGGGACTGGGTGACAAAGAACGGCAGGAAGCGACGCTTCCCGAGCAAACTGAACTGCGAAGGGTGACTCATCATCCATGTACTCAAGTTGCGCCGGAGGCTTTCTCATTGGAGTGTGGTTTTAACACTCAAGACACAACCTTACCCAGGTTCTGTAACGAAAAACGTCAATTTCGGCGTTTTCGCACAGAGCCTGGGCACATGGATTACTTCTTAAGTCCGGCGATGCACGGCGACACAAACAACTCGCCGCGCCAGGCACCTTTAAGGGTGCGCGAACCGACAATGAACCACATCATCACCAGCATCGCGACCAGCACGCAGCCCACCCCATCGAAAAAGCTCAGCTGCAACACATGGCCCAGACGCAAGGTGGCCAGCGAGTAAACGCCCAGCGGGAAGGTAAAGCCCCACCAGCCCAGGTTGAACGGAATACCGGCACGGAAGTAGCGGATGGTGATCAGCAGCGCCATTAGAATCCACCACAGCCCGAAGCCCCACAGCGCGATACCCGAGATCAAACCCAAGCCTTCGGCGATTTCACCAATGCGGGCAAAACCATTGGCGGCAAAAATCGCGGGCGAATCAGCCCCCAACAGCAACATGCCCAGTGCACCGGTACCAATCGGCCCCAACGCCAGCCAGCTCGACGCAGCCATGTTTTCGTGCGGCAACTTGTGCAGCGCCATGCGCAACATCAGGATGGTCAAAATGCTGAAAGCGACCGGCACCGAAAACGCCCACAGCACGTAGCTGGTGATCAGCACATGGAACTGCATCACCGGGTCAGCCAGATGCGGGGCGAGCAAGCCACCACTGGCCGCCGCCACTTCAGCCGCCACCACCGGCAACAGCCAGACCGCGGTCATCTGGTCGATGCTGTGATCCTGACGGGTGAACATCATGTAAGGGATCATCACCCCGAACGCCAGCGACATGGCCACATCCAGCCACCACAGCACATGCGCCACCTGGACCATATCGCTGCCCCAGCGGGCGACGCCAAACAACAGAAAACCGTTGATGATGGTCGCGAGGCCCATAGGGATGGTGCCGAAAAACATCGACACGGTGGAGTGACCGAAGATCCTCCGCGCTTCATCGAAATACAGCACCCAGCGTGCACCGTAGAGCAGGCTGAACAGAATGAACAAACCGATGTTGAACAGCCAGAGGCCTTCGGCAACGGCATGCAGCCCCGGGATTTGCACCGGCAATTGCGCCAGCGCCAGGGCCAGGACGCCTGTGCCCATGGTGGCGGCAAACCAGTTCGGGGTGAACTGGCGAATCATTTCACGTGGGTGCTGCAATTGGCTCAGTGGCCGAAAGTCAGCTTTGGCAGTTGTGGTGCAATTCATGGGCTCCTCCTGTTCCTCTTGTGAGGTGATTCAAGAGTAGAACTGAATCGAATATCTATATAACGGGTAATTTCTCTAACTGTTATCTGTTTTACCTATATAGGTACGAAAGGCGCGGACTCAAGCCTTGCACGGGCTGGCAGCTCGTCTTAAAAACACACTTAACAGTGCCCCCAACGCCAGCACAATCAACACCACACTGAAGCCGTCGGCGGTTCTGACCAGACCAAAAATGCGCGTCAGGCTCCCCACCAGCAATACCGGCAGGCAGAACGCCAGATAACTGAGGATGTAAAAAGCCGACATCAAGCCCGCCCGCTCATGGGGCAGCGCCAACGGCACGACACTGCGGATGCTGCCTAAAAAGCCGGTGCCAAAGCCGCTGCCAGCCACTAACGAGCCAAAGAAAAACAGCCCGAGGTTGCCACTGTGAACGGCCAGCATGATTGTGCTGACGCCCACCACCAGCAGACTGGAGCCCAGCGTCAGCACCCGCGTGGCAGATTGATTGCGCATGCTGAAAATAGCCAGGGCGCCACTCAAGGTCAGCACGGCCACCATCGCCCCGCCCACCAGAAAAGAGTTTGAGCCCGTGGCCGCACGGATCAGTGACGGCACCAGCGCCAGGTAAAAGCCCCCCATCGCCCACACGGCAACGTTGACCGGCAACACCTGCCACATCGCCGCACGTGCTTGCGGCGGGATATGCAAGCTGGGCCGCAACGAACCCAGTACGCCGGGTTGCGGGCTGACGCTCTCGGGCAATCGCCAGACATACACGGCCTGGGCGGCCAGCAAGCCGAGCAATACCCAGTACGCGAGGTGCAACGGTTGCGGCGCAAACTCCACCAGCACGCTGGTACCAAATGCCCCGCAGGCCATGCCCACCAAGGGTGAAATGCTATTGATCAGTGGCCCTTGCTGGCGGTCGTTGTCCAGCATTGCAGCGCCCAGCGCACTGGTTGCCATGCCCGTGGCAAAGCCTTGCAACAAGCGCGCGGCAATCAGCCAGGCCACACTGTCCGCGCTGAGAAACAAGCCCATCGCCAGCATGTCGAGGATCAACGCGCAAAAAATGACTGGTTTACGCCCCAAATAATCCGACAATGAGCCCACTGTCAGCAGCGCCGTCAGCAAGCTCAAGGCGTAAACGCCGAAGATCAGGGTCAAGGTGGCGGCCGAAAAGTGCATGTTTTCCTGGTAGATACGGTACAGCGGCGTGGGCGCCGCCGAAGCCGCCAGAAAGGTCAGGACGGTAAGCCCGAGAAACACCATGCTGGAACGGTTTGGAGCCGGGATATCAGTGCTGTTGGACATACCATCCTCGCTAAAGCTAAGAATTTGCTTTTGCGGAGTGTGCGACGGCCTGCGGCTTAAAGCAAATTCTTTGTGTTAAGGTTTTACGCATGAACCAACCTAAGGAAGTACGCACGGGCGGGCGAAGTGCCCGCGTGCAGGAATCAATCCATTCGGCGGTGCGCCAATTGCTCAAGGAGCACGAGCGCGCCAACGTCACCGTGCCCATGGTGGCCACCCTCGCCGGGGTCACCCCGTCGACCATTTATCGGCGCTGGGGCGACTTGAACGTGTTACTCGCCGACGTTGCCCTGGAGCGCATGCGACCCGACACCGAGCCGCTAGCCACGGGCAGTTTGCGCGGGGACATCCAGGCATGGGCCGAGCAGTATCTGGATGAAATGAACTCCGAGCCCGGGCGCAACATGATGCGTGACGTGCAATGCAGCCCGACCAAAGGGACCTGCGTGCAGATCCTCGGCGCTCAGTTGCGGATCATCCTAGAACGTCACCGTGGGCACGTCGACCAACTGCCGGACATTGACCGCCTGTTGAACGTGATCGTCGCCCCGGTGGTGTTTCGCATCTTGTTTGCCGAAGCGCCATTAACGCTCGAACAACTGAATGAACAGATCGACCTGGCACTGGGCCAATGAGCCGCCCTGCGACACCAGGCCGCGCTCAGACCATGGTCGAGCCTGACGCGATTTAAACATCGTGCGAGACTAGACTTGCGGGCCGGATCGCCCGGGTCTATTTACCTTCAGGAGTCTCCATGTCGTTGTCCAGCGGGCTGATTGCCGCCGTCGCCCTGGCTTATATGGCCATCATGTTCGCCATTGCCTTTTATGGTGACCGGCGCAGCAAACCGCTGCCGCCGCGGGTACGCGCGTGGGTCTACAGTTTGTCGCTGGCGGTGTACTGCACCAGTTGGACCTTCTTTGGCGCCGTGGGCCAGGCCGCCGAACAACTCTGGGCGTTCTTGCCGATTTACCTGGGGCCGGTGCTGCTGTTGGTCTGCGCACCCTGGGTCCTGCAAAAAATGGTGATGATCAGCAAGCAAGAGAACATCACCTCGATTGCCGACTTTATTGCCGCACGCTATGGCAAATCCCAGTCACTGGCGATTGTCGTGGCCTTGATCTGCCTGGTCGGCGTGCTGCCTTACATCGCCCTGCAACTTAAAGGCATCGTGCTCGGCGTTAACCTGCTGATCGGCGCGGGCGCAGACGCCACTGGCACTCGCGCCCAGGACACGGCGTTGCTGGTATCGCTGGTACTGGCCCTGTTCACCATCGTGTTTGGTACCCGCAACCTCGACTCAACTGAACACCACCGGGGCATGGTGCTGGCAATTGCCTTCGAATCGCTGGTCAAGCTCTTCGCCTTTTTAGCGGTCGGCGCGTTTGTCACCTTTGGGCTGTATGACGGTTTCGACGACCTGTTCAGCCAGGCCATGCTGGCGCCGCGTCTTGAAGAGTACTGGAAAGAAACCATCAACTGGCCATCGATGGTGGTGCAAACCGGCGTCGCCATGATGGCGATCATCTGCCTGCCCCGGCAGTT
Source organism: Pseudomonas sp. FSL R10-1350 (assembly GCF_009600525.1). Taxonomy (NCBI): domain Bacteria; kingdom Pseudomonadati; phylum Pseudomonadota; class Gammaproteobacteria; order Pseudomonadales; family Pseudomonadaceae; genus Pseudomonas; species Pseudomonas sp. FSL R10-1350. Next base: position 34,265 of record NZ_WIVR01000038.1, on the reverse strand, counting down.
CCACGTCACCGTGGTTGAGAACATCGAGCCGCAAGACCTGCGCCTGGCCAAATGGGTGTTCCCGGCCTACCTGATATTAGCGGCGCTGTTTGTGGTGCCGATTGCCCTGGCCGGGCAAATGATGCTGCCTAGCTCGGTGCTGCCGGACTCGTTCGTGATCAGCCTGCCACTGGCCCAGGCTCACCCGGCGCTGGCGTTGCTGGCCTTTATTGGCGGCGCCTCGGCCGCCACCGGCATGGTAATTGTGGCGAGCGTGGCGCTGTCGACCATGGTGTCCAACGACATGCTGTTGCCGTGGTTGTTGCGCCACAAAAACGCTGAGCGCCCGTTCGAAGTATTCCGTTACTGGATGCTCTCAGTGCGCCGCGTGTCGATCGTGGTCATCCTGCTGCTGGCGTATGTCAGTTACCGCTTGCTGGGTTCCACGGCCAGCCTGGCCACCATCGGGCAAATTTCCTTCGCGGCGGTCACTCAACTGGCGCCCGCAATGCTTGGCGCGCTGTACTGGAAACAAGCCAACCGCCGGGGTGTTTTTGCCGGGTTGGCGACCGGTACGTTTATCTGGTTTTACACCCTGGTGCTGCCGCTGATCGCCCACAGCATGGGCTGGCATCTAAATCACTTTCCGGGGCTGGCGTGGCTGCACAGCAACCCGCTGGGTCTGCCGATCACCCCGCTGACACAGGGCGTGGTGCTGTCGCTGGCCGGTAACTTCACCCTGTTTGCCTGGGTCTCGGTACTGTCGCGTACCCGAGTGTCAGAGCACTGGCAGGCCGGACGTTTTATCGGCCAGGAAATCAGCAGCCACCCCAGCGGCCGCTCCATGCTCTCAGTGCAAATCAACGACCTGCTGACACTGGCGGCCCGCTTTGTCGGCGAAGAACGCGCCCGCCAGAGCTTTATCCGCTTCGCCTACCGCCAGGGCAAAGGCTTCAACCCCAATCAGAACGCAGATGGCGAATGGATCGCCCATACCGAGCGCTTGCTGGCCGGTGTACTGGGCGCGTCGTCAACCCGCGCGGTGGTAAAGGCTGCCATTGAAGGCCGGGAAATGCAGCTTGAAGACGTCGTACGCATTGCCGACGAAGCGTCAGAAGTGTTGCAGTTCAACCGTGCCTTGCTCCAGGGCGCAATCGAAAACATCACCCAGGGCATCAGCGTGGTCGACCAGTCCCTGCGGCTCGTGGCCTGGAACCGCCGCTACCTGGAACTGTTCGATTACCCGGAGGGGCTGATCAGTGTTGGCCGCCCGATTGCCGATATTATTCGCCACAACGCCGAACGTGGCCTGTGCGGCCCCGGTGAGGCAGAAGTGCACGTGGCGCGCCGCCTGCACTGGATGCGCCAAGGTCGGGCGCACACCTCTGAACGCCTGTTCCCCAATGGTCGGGTGATCGAGCTGATCGGCAACCCCATGCCGGGCGGCGGGTTCGTCATGAGTTTTACCGACATTACCGCGTTCCGTGAGGCCGAACAGGCGCTCACCGAGGCCAACGAAGGCCTGGAACAGCGCGTCGCCGAGCGAACCCGTGAACTGTCGGAACTGAACAAGGCGCTGACCGAAGCCAAAGGTATTGCCGAGGCCGCCAACCAATCGAAGACCCGTTTTCTGGCCGCTGTCAGCCATGACCTGATGCAGCCCATGAATGCGGCGCGGCTGTTCTCGGCCGCCCTTTCGCACCAGGAAGACTTAAGCCCGGAAGCGCAGAAACTGGTGCAACATCTGGACAGTTCGCTGCGTTCAGCCGAGGACTTGATCAGCGACTTGCTGGATATTTCCCGTCTGGAAAACGGCAAATTCACACCCGACATCAAGCCATTTGCAATCAATGATCTGTTCAATACCCTGGGCACTGAATTTACCGCCCAGGCACAAGAGCAAGGCCTCAAGTTCCGGGTGCGTGGCAGCCGCTTGCGGGTCAGCAGCGACATCAAGCTGCTGCGGCGCATCCTGCAAAACTTCCTGACCAACGCCTTCCGTTACGCCAAGGGCCCGATACTGCTGGGCGTGCGGCGGCGTGGCCAGCACTTGTGCCTGGAGGTCTGGGATCGCGGCCCCGGTATCCCGCAAGACAAGCTGCAAGTGATTTTCGAAGAATTCAAACGCCTGGACAGCCACCAGACCCGCGCCGAAAAAGGCCTGGGGTTGGGCTTGGCGATTGCTGACGGCCTGTGCCGAGTGCTCGGGCACACCCTGCAAGTGCGCTCATGGCCGGGCAAAGGCAGCGTGTTCAGCGTTAGCGTGCCGCTGGCACAGGCCCAAGCCGCACCACAAGCGGTGCCCAGCGAGCTAAAAAGCCAATCGGTAACCGGTGCGCAAGTGCTGTGTATCGACAACGAAGACAGCATTTTGATCGGCATGCAGAGCCTGCTGACGCGTTGGGGCTGCCGCGTGTGGACCGCAAGAAACCGCGATGAATGCGCAGCCTTGCTCAACGACGGCGTGCGCCCGCAACTGGTGCTGGTCGACTACCACCTGGACAACGGCGAAACCGGCACCGAGCTGATGGGCTGGCTGCGCGCGCAACTGGGCGAGCCCGTGCCGGGCGTGGTCATCAGCGCCGACGGACGCCAGGAAATGATTGCCGAAGTGCATGCGGCGGGGCTTGAGTATCTGGGTAAGCCGGTCAAGCCTGCAGTGTTGAGAGCATTGCTGAGCCGGCATGTGCCGTTGTAGGTACGAGCTTGTCTCGCGATCTTTTGATCGTAAAAAGATCGCGAGGCAAGCTCGCTCCTACAGGGCGGGGTGAGGCGACGCAGCTACTCAGCCGGATGCGCTACGCCGTTGATGTCGGTCATGGCCCGCTCCAGCAGTTCGGGCGGCAAGCTCTTGCTCGCCCGGGCGCCGAGCAATTTGAGCTGTTCACTGCGGCTGACAAGGTTGCCGCGCCCATCGGTCAGTTTATTGCGCGCTGCTGCGTAGGCTTTATCCAGTTGTTGAAGACGATTACCGACTTCATCCAGGTCCTGGATAAACAGCACAAACTTGTCGTACAGCCAACCGGCCCGCTCGGCGATTTCTCGGGCGTTCTGGCTCTGGCGTTCCTGCTTCCACAGGCTGTCGATCACTCGCAAGGTGGCAAGCAATGTGGTCGGGCTGACGATCACGATGTTGCGGTCAAAGGCTTCCTGAAACAGGTTGGGTTCGGCTTGCAGCGCCGCTGAAAAAGCCGCTTCGATGGGCACGAACAACAACACAAAATCCAGGCTGTGCAGGCCTTCCAGACGCTTATAGTCTTTGCCGGCCAGGCCTTTGACGTGATTACGCAGTGACAGCACATGCTGTTTAAGCGCCGCCTGGCCGATCACGTCATCATCGGCACCGACAAACTGCTGATACGCAGTCAGGCTGACTTTGGAGTCGACCACCACCTGCTTGTCGCCCGGCAACAGGATCAACACGTCCGGCTGAAAGCGCTCGCCATCCGGCCCTTTAAGGCTGACCTGGGTTTGATACTCGCGGCCCTTTTCGAGCCCGGCATGCTCAAGCACCCGCTCCAGAATCAGTTCGCCCCAGTTGCCCTGGGTCTTTTGTCCTTTCAAGGCGCGCGTCAGGTTGGTGGCTTCGTCGCTCAAGCGCAGGTTAAGTTGCTGCAGACGCTCCAGCTCTTTGCCCAGCGAGAAGCGCTCACGGGCTTCCTGCTGGTAACTTTCTTCAACGCGCTTTTCGAAAGACTGAATGCGCTCTTTAAGCGGGTCGAGCAATTGGCCCAGACGCTCATTGCTGGTTTGCGCAAAACGTTGTTCGCGCTCGTCAAAAATCTTGCCGGCCAGCTCCGAAAACTGCGCGCGCAATTCATCTCGTGACCCTTGCAGATCGCTCAAACGTTGTTGATGGCTTTCTTGTTGCTCGCGCAGTTCGGCACTCAGACCAGCAGCCTGAGCGCCAAGGTGACGCAGCTCGGCTTCTTTCTGTGCGCGTTCCAGGTTCCAGGCGTGCGCAGCATCACGCGCGTTGTCGCGTTCTACCTGCAACAGTTCGACCTCGCGGCGCAGTGCCGCCAGATCGGCCTGCTTGGCCGTGTTGGCCTGCCCCAAGTCACTGATTTCATCGCGGCTGGCGTCCAGCTGCGCACTCAGACCGTCCTGAGCCAACTGAGCCATATTCAGGCGCTCTTCGAGCAGGTTCAATTCGGCTTGATGCCCGCTGGCGCGCCGCTGCAATTGCCAAACGAACGCCAACAACGGCACGCCTGCCAACGCCAAGCCCAGCAAAATACTGCTCAGGTCCAGGGCCATAACCACTCCGCGCAAGGTAAAAAAGCAAGGTTAACCAAGCTCAGGGCACGAAGACAGCTCAGTCTTCGATCTTGCTCAATTCCTGTTGAGCAACACGGTCACCGGCGCGGGCAGCCTGACGCAAAAGCTCGTGACCAATGCGTTGGTCCCGGGAGCTTCCACAATCACGGCACATCAATTGCCCCAAACGGCTTTGCGCCAGCACCACACCTTGGCGGGCAGGCTGCTTGAGCAAATGGCCGGCAACGTGTTTGACGCTGGATTTAGCGCCCAGGTGAGGGTTGTCCAGCAGCCAGACCGCAATGCGCAAAGAAAAGCGTTTAGGCGCTGCAGGTGATGTGCTGGAGCGAGTAGCAGAGGAAGTAGCTGTGCGAAACTTCATAAAACACTGTAGGGCAGAACAGAAGGCGCGCCACTCTACTCCTTTTTTCGCTTGGGTAAAGCCGAAAAAAGTCTATACCCGCGATCTAGAGCAAGCGCGCGTGACAATCCACAGATCCTGTGGATAAGTCAGTGGACAACCCTCGTTTACCCCCCGCAAACCCCCACCCTACGGGGCCTAGAGTCAAACTGTCGATTTTTTCACCAATTAAAAAAAAACGATGTTTTTCATTGACTTAAATTTGCGGAACAGGCTAGACAGCTGCCGGCTTTGACCTCGCAGACGAATATGTTGGTTGTGTTGCAAATGTGCAAAAGATCACATTCCGCGCAGCGCGCAGGGCGATTCAGAGGCAAAAAATGTAGGACTCACCTGCAGAAAACACCCCCATTCAACACCCGTGTGACGCTCGCCACCCAGGCAAGCCCACGTGGAATATTGCCTAAAACAGGCTAATAACAGTCCCGATACGGCCTGTTATGCGTGATGCCCCGCACACCGTTGCAGGATGTTTTTTCGCTAGCACACTTGCATTTAAATTTTCAACCCGATAGTATCCGCAGCGTTAGTACCAAGCTGAAAGTCAATTCGGGCCGAACAAATCCCTCAGCAGCTTCTCAAATAGATGGCCGCGCTGATTAAACGGGATCGACCCCCTAGATGGTTTCCAGGTAAACCTTGCGCCGATACAGCCTTTGAACAAGCAAAGGGTATCGCGAAGTTTTTTACTCTGACCGAACCAACCTGCAAATTGATCAGGATCTTCACCCAGAGCATGGAACCTTAGCTCTTGTTGTGATTGCCTGCCCTCCTAAGTACCTACCTGCCAGCCCAAGCGCCACATACTTAATGCGCTCCAACTGGCGGCTTTGTTCCAGACAGGTTCTTCGTCCCGCCAAAATGGCCCGACGTCACTGGAACGTTTTAACGCAGCACGGATCATATCTGTGTCTTTTGTAGGAACACCTAATAACTATGAATACTCAAATCCACACTCAGGATGCCATTCGCACCCTAACCAACGCTTTTGCTCCAATGAACTGCCTGATTATGGCCGCTCGCAAAGGCTGCTTCAGCTTCACCCTGGTCAACGAACACGGCATCGCCCGTCACAGCGAACGCCTGTACCCCGATCAATATTCCAGCGCAGAGCCTCTGCAAGCTGTGATCGAGCGTACTCGTCAGGCTCTTATCGCCTAAGACCCGCAAGCGCTTACCCAACAAGCCCTGCCCGAACAGCAGGGCTTTTTGTTGGGCGTCATTTAAGAAATATCCGGCATCGCTTAAGCACTTGCGGATATATCGTTTACACCTAGAAGCTACAAACGATTTAAAAACAGAGCTTTACAACAGAGATATGACACTACACTTCAACTCAAGCGGCAAAAACCGCTTCCGGCGCACCCTCACGACCCACAGCTGCCAAGCGCCTGGGTGCCGCCGGCCATTTTCAGGCGCCGACGCTGCACAGGGATCACGCCAGGGAGCTGAAGCTTTACATCACTGCATCAAAGTTAACCTGACCAAACAAAAATACACTTTGTACGCCAATGTTTTGTTGCCAGGCATTGCAGTCAGCCAACCTTTACACCGACAGCACACCCGCAAGACCTGCAGTAGCGCCAAGTAGTTGAGCTAAAAGGACGTTTGCACACTTTCAAGGATGTTGGGCGCGACTGCATGACCGTTCTCAACCAAGCGGCTTGAGATTTTTCAACCCTCTGCAAACCTGTAAATGATCGGAAAACGGTCGGATTGTCCTACAAAACATCGTTATCTTCTGCGATTTAGCCTATAGCGCTCTTACAAAAATGTTGGTAGCTTTCGTCCGGTGATCAAAAGGAGTTCTAATAATGAAAAAAGTAATGCTCAAGACCACACTTAGCCTCGCTGTCACTTTGGCTTCCAGCCAGATTTTCGCAAGCGGCTTCGCCCTCAACGAACAAAGCGTTAGCGGTATGGGGACCGGCTTCGCAGGTCGCTCATCTTCTGCTGACGATGCAAGTACCGTTTTCGGTAACCCTGCCGGTATGTCCCGTCTAAGCGGACAACAGGTCACAGGCGGTATCGCTGTGATCGACGCCTCAACCGATATCAAAAATGCTAACGGCAACGTCAAAGGCAGCAACAAAGGCGACATGGTTCCCTTCACTGGCGTACCAATGGGCTTCTACACCAACAAGCTCAATGACCAGTGGGCCGTCGGCTTCGGCGTGTACGCGCCTTTTGGTCTCGCCACTGAATATGAACATAACTTCCAGGGCCGCGCCTTCGGCAGCACCAGCGACGTAAAAGTCGTGACCCTGCAGCCAACTGTCAGCTACGCCTTCAACGATCGCGTTTCGGTAGGTTTTGGCCCGACCATCAACCGCATCTCCGGCAAGCTGGAGTCGGATCTTGCACTGGTGCCCGGCACACCTGAAGCCCACGTCAAGATCAAAGGTGATGACACCGCACTGGGCTGGAACGCCGGTGTTCTGGTGCAAGCCACAGACACTACCCGTGTCGGTCTGACCTACCACTCCAAAGTGACCTACAAGCTTAAAGGCCACACCGAAATCGGAGCGGGCGCAGGTACTCCGCCACAGCTGCTGCAAAGCAACCGCTATGACGCTTCGCTGTCGATCGACACCCCGGAATCCTGGGACCTGTCCGTTACCCAAGACCTGTCTGATGCCTGGAAGGTCTATGCCGGTAGCACCTGGACCCGCTGGAGCCGCTTGAAAGACATCACCGTGCAGAACAAAGGCGTGACCATGGCCAACGCCGGTGCTGGCGGCGCTCAAGCGTTCACGACCATCAAAGAAGAACAAAACTGGCACGACACCTGGGCTTACGCCATCGGTACGTCGTATCAGTTGAACAAGCAGTGGGTACTGCGTACCGGTTTGACCTGGGACCAATCGCCTACCAACAATGAAAATCGCTCGCCACGCATCCCTACCGGTGACCGGACGATCTTCAGCTTGGGTGCCGGTTATGCCGTTAACGAGAATCTGGTTATCGACGTGGCTTACTCTTACCTGAAAGAAGAGTCGGTCAAAGTTAACGATTCCAAAGGCATCAACAACTACAGCGCCAAGTACGAAAACAGCGCCAACGGCTTTGCTGTCGGTGCAACGTACAAGTTCTAAGCTTGCGAGAGCCTGACGCTCACACAGCCTGAACTAAAAAGCCCCGCTCTCTTTGCAGAGGCGGGGCTTTTTCTTGTGTAGGAATCAGGACTTTGAGGCGATGGCTTTTTCTATAGCTTCAATCAACTCCGGGTTGTCCGGTTTGGTCAGGCTCGAGAAGCTGGCAATCACATTGCCTTTGCGGTCCACCACGTACTTGTAGAAATTCCACTTGGGCGTGCTGCTTTGTTCAGCCAGGACCTTGAACAGGTGCGTTGCACCGTCACCCCGCACCTTTTGCGGTTCGGTCATGGTGAAGGTCACACCGTAATTGACGTAGCAGACCTTGGCCGTCTCTTCGCCATCTTTGGCCTCTTGCTTGAAGTCATTGGACGGTACGCCAATCACTTCCAGCCCCTGCCCCTTAAAGCGCTGGTTTAACGCCTCGAGGCCTTCAAACTGGGGCGCAAACCCGCAAAAGCTGGCCGTATTCACAATCAACAAAGGCTTGCCGGCAAACTGCTTACACAGATCGATCGACTCTTTAGCCCGTAGTTTGGGCAATGAACCTTCAAGCAAAGACGGGCAATCAGCCGCCCAGACAGAACCCGCGCACGCCAACAACAGTACGGGCATCGCAATCCAGCGCTTTAGCATTGTTCGTGTCCTTTATAGAGGTGCAGGCACAGAACTTACTCGCCCCGGCACGGCACTAGCAAGTGCCCATGCCTAACTCCAGCAAGGCCAGGCCACCTTGATGCCAGCCCCACCAGCTCAGGGCCAGCAGCAAAAAGCCTGCGCTGATGCCACCCAACCAAAGCCACAGTGAACTCACGCCATGCTCCCTTGTGCCTGCAAACGCGCAACCGGACGCTCACGCACCGGCCAGTTCAAGGCCGCTGCCAACAGACTGAGCACGATAGAACCTTGCCAGATCAGCTCGTAACTGCCGGTTTGATCATAGACCACGCCGCCCAGCCAACCGCCCAGAAATGCGCCCAGTTGATGGAACAGGAAGACAATCCCGCCCAGCATCGACAAGTTACGCACGCCAAACATTGTGGCGACGGTACCGTTGGTCAGTGGCACGGTCGAGAGCCACAAAAAGCCCATGGCCATGCCAAACAGATAAGCGCTGAATTGCGACAGCGGCGCCCATAAGAACACCACGATCACCACGGCGCGCGCCAGGTACAACGCGGTCAGCAAACGCGGTTTGGACATACGCCCGCCCAGCCATCCGGCGGTGTAAGTACCAAAAATATTAAACAGGCCAATCAGGGCCAATACCGTGGTGCCCACGGTGGCAGGCAAATGCTGATCGACCAGGTAGGCCGGCAAGTGGATGCCGATAAACACCACCTGAAACCCGCAGACAAAAAAACCAAATGCCAGCAGCCAGAAGCCCGAGTGAGTGCAGGCCTCACGCAGCGCTTCCTTGAGTGTTTGCTCGCCGCCCAGACTCGGTGTTGGCCGGTCCTTGAGCATGCTCACCAACGGCACGATCATGGCCACCAGCAAGCCCAGTACCAGCAAGGCGGACGACCAGCCAAGCCAGCCGATCAATCCCAGCGTGCCAGGCAGCATTGCAAACTGGCCAAAAGAGCCCGCCGCACTGGCGATCCCCATGCCCATGCTGCGTTTCTCTGGCGGCAAGGCACGGCCGACCACACCCAAAATGACCGAAAACGACGTGCCGGACAGGCCGATACCAATCAACAGGCCAGCACTTAACGACAGTGTCAGCAACGAGTCCGACATGCCCATCAGCACCAGCCCGACGGCATAGAGCACACCGCCGACAATTACCACCTTGGCGGCGCCAAAGCGATCGGCCAACGCACCGGTGAACGGCTGAGCCAGGCCCCAGATCAGGTTCTGCAAGGCAATGGCGAAGGCAAACACCTCTCGCCCCCAGCCGAACTGCGCACTCATGGGCGGCAAGAACAGACCAAAGCCGTGCCTGACCCCCAATGACAGCGCCAAAATCAACGCACTGCCCAGCAGCACCCACCCGCTCGTTCGCCACACCGATGTCATTGTTATTCTCCTGATGCGGGTATATACCCATTCTTATTCGTAAAACGGGTGCTAATCGACACCCGCCAGCTCATCCAATAACTGCAGCAACTGTTCGCGCCGGTCTTCTCCCAAACGCGCGACCAACCGCTGTTGTGCGGCCTCCCAGGCTGGCCAGGCAGCATTGAAGCGCGTCTCACCCTCTTCGGTCAGGCAGACCAGCCGATTACGATGGTCCTCACCTTCAGACATCTTCACCAGGCCAGCGCCTTCCAGCACTCGCAGATTGCGCCCCAAGGTACTGCGATCCAGCCCCATGGCCTCAGCCAGGCTGGAAATACTTGGCTGGTCCAGTCGCTTGAGGTTGCTCATCAATGAAAACTGCGCAACGTTGATCCCGAAGCCATCCAGGGCTCCATCGTAATGTCGGCTGATGCCCCGCGAAGCACGTCGCAGGTTGGTGCATAAACACTGGGTTGGTAACATTTTGTATGTATATACCCGCAATGAAGGAGAATCAAGATTTAAACAACACCGGGGTCAGTCTGCCACCAGCGCCAACCCCACTAAAATCAGTACTTCCAGCAGCTCCAGCAGCGCACCTGCCGTATCGCCCGTGGTGCCGCCCAGCCGCTGCATCATCACCCGGCGCAGCCACACAAAGCCCAACGCCGCCAGCAGCAAGGCCCACATCCCGGCAGTACCGGCCATCACCACACAGGCCACTGCACTGAACCCCAGCACCCACCAACCCGCCTTGCGCGGCAAGTGATCGGCCAAGGCCTGGCCCAAGCCGCCTGCCCGCACGTATGGCGTGGTCAAAAACACCGCCAGCAACGCACTGCGGCCGATCAGCGGGGCGATCAACAAGACGGCCGTGTGTTGCTGCTCGATCAACGCCAGCAAGGCACAGAACTTGAGTAACAACACCAGAACCAGCGTGACCACGGCGATCGGGCCGCTGCGCGGGTCTTTCATGATGGTCAGGGTGCGCTCGCGATCCCCAAAGCCGCCCAGCCAGGCATCCGCGCTGTCAGCCAGTCCGTCTAGGTGCAAGCAGCCACTGAGCAACACCCAGGCGCTCAGCAACAAGGCCGCATGCAACAGCAACGTCGCCCCGGCCAACAGGCCGTTCAGCGCCCACAACAGCACGCCAAACAACAGCCCGACCAGCGGATAGAACAACAACGACCGCCCCAACTCCTGGGGTTGCGGCATGCCGGGCAAGCGGATCGGCAAGCTGCTCAGAAACTGCAAGGCAATCCAGAACGGCAACATGTTCAGCGCCCCTCACTCAAAACGCCGTGTGCGTCGACCTGCAACTCGAACAGCGCACCATTAACCACCTGAATGTTCAGCAACTGCTCACGGGGCAGACCACGGGCCTGCGCCAGCAGCAACTTCATCACCCCGCCATGGCACACCACCAGTACTCGCTCCCCCGCGTGGGCCTGCTGCAAGCGCGTGACCGCCGCCAACACCCGCTGCGAGAACTCAAGCACCGGCTCGCCCTGAGGCGGGGTGAAGCGGTAAGGGTCTGCCCAAAACAGGCCCAGTGCCTGCTCATCGGTTTGCATCAGCGCGGCGGCGCTCTGCCCTTCCCACTCGCCAAAGTGCAGCTCTTGCAGGTCTTTGTCGAACGTGACCGGCAGCGCGAGTTGCCCGGCCAGTTCGTGGGCGAACAAAGCACAGCGCTGCAACGGCGAACTGACAATCCGGTCCCACGGGCCTTGGCCCTGAACGGCTGCGCGCATTTGCTCCCAGCCCACGGGCGTCAGCGCATCATCAAGGCTGCCGCGCAGCCCGCCGCCCAGCTCGGTTTCACCGTGGCGCAGCAAGTCCAGGGTCACGCTCATGCCGGGCGATCCGCGACAGCCGCCTCAGCAAACGTTGCCATCTGCCCGTGCAGGTCGCAGGCCAGACGCACCAACGGCACCGCCAATGCAGCGCCACTGCCTTCACCCAAACGCAAACCGAGGTCGAGCAACGGCTCAGCCTGCAAGCTTTGCAGGACACGGCGATGCCCGTGTTCAGCACCGCGATGGCCAAACACCAGCCATTCCCGGCACTCAGGGTTCAAGCGCACGGCAACCATGGCGGCAACGGTGCAAATAAATCCGTCGACCAACGCCACAATCCCGGCTTGCGCGCACGCCACATAGGCACCGGCCAGGGCCGCGATTTCAAAACCGCCCAAGCGGAACAAGGTTTGCAGCGGGTCGTCCAGGTAGCCGTCATGAAACGCCAGCGCTTGCTCAATCACCCGCGCCTTGTGGCTCACGCCCGCAGCGTCCAGCCCGGTCCCCGGCCCGGTCAGCTCAGACGCCGGGCATTGCAGCAGCGCACTGGCCACGGCACTGGCCGAGGCCGTGTTGCCAATGCCCATCTCGCCGCCCACGAACAACTCGCAGCCCAGCTCTTGTGCCCGCACCACGCTGTCACGACCGGCCGCCAGGGCTTTCAGGCCCTGAGCATCAGACATCGCAGGGCCTGTGGCGAAATTGGCGGTGCCCGCGCCCAGCTGTAAATGCCGCACACCCGGCAGGTTGAGCATCGGCGTTACCGTGCCCAGGTCGACGACGTCCAGGTGCGCACCCAATTGACGGGCCAGCACGCTGATTGCCGCCCCACCGCTGACAAAGTTGGCCAGCATCTGCCCGGTCACTTCCTGCGGGTAAGCCGATACGCCCTCGGCGACCACGCCATGATCACCGGCAAAAATCGCAATCCACAGCTGATCGACACGCGGTTTCAAGCGCCCCTGCAACCCGGCCAACTGCACAGCCAGGGTTTCCAGTTGCCCCAGCGACCCCGCCGGTTTGGTCAACTGCTGCTGGCGCTCGGCCGCCGCCGCTTGCACCTCACGATCAACCGCTTTGCACGGGTTCAGCCACCACGGGGTATTCATAGCGCAGTTCCTTTCAATGTCAGGGGCAGGCCCGCCACGGTCAGTACGACTCGCTGGCAACGTTCGGCCAAGGCTTGATGCAACCAACCGGCTTCATCGACGTAACGGCGAGTCAATTCGCCCAGCGGCACGACACCCATTCCGGTTTCGTTGCTGACAAATACAATGTGCCCCGGCAATCCAGCCAGGCACTCCAGCAGCGCCTCACGCTCGGCGCTCAAGCGCTGCGGGTCTTCAAGCATCAGCAGATTGGTCAGCCACAAGGTCAGACAATCCACCAGCAGGCAGGTCTGTGCACCGGCGTTTTCACGCAGCACGCGGGCCAGTTCAATCGGCTCTTCGATCAAGCCCCACTGTGCGGGGCGACGCTCACGGTGCAGGCGAACCCGCTCGTTCATTTCGCCGTCCAGCGGCTGGCTGGTGGCGATGTAGATGACAGCGCAGCCAGAGTCGGCCGCGAGCTTCTCGGCCAAGCGGCTTTTACCCGAACGGGCGCCACCCAAAATCAGTTGCTGCATGTTTAAAAACCTCAAAAATACCGCTTTTGATCTTGTGGGAGCGGGCTTGCTCGCGATGCAAGCGACGCGCTATTACTGGCAAACCAGGTCGATGCTATCGCGAGCAAGCCCGCTCCCACAGGATCCATAACGCATCAGATACCGCAAAGCTCGCGCAAGTACGCCGTGTCCAGGTGTTTCTCGACCAGATCGGCCAGGCGCTCGATGTCGCGCTCGCGCAGGGCGTGGTAGTCGACGTGCTGCACGTTCTGCAATCCGGCCCAGCGCAGCAACGCGCCGCAGGCCTCAGGCGATTCGAACAAGCCGTGCAGGTACGTGCCGAGAATGTGCCCGTCAGCACTCTGCGCGCCGTCACAGCGGCCGTCATCCAGACGCACCGCCGGTTGCTCCAGCGCTGCCCCCGTGGTGACACCGGCGTGAATTTCGTAGCCGTTGACCTCGGCGTCTTCCAGCAACAAATGGCCGCGCACGTTGCGCAGTTGCTTCTCGGCGGCCAGTTCGGTGCTGAAGCCCAGCAAGCCGAAACCAGCGCTCGAACCGGGCGCCCCTTCCAGCCCCAACGGGTCATGCACCTGCTCACCGAGCATCTGCAAACCGCCGCAAATGCCCAGCACCTTGCCGCCGTAGCGCAGGTGGCGATTGATCGCCGTGTCCCAGCCATTGGCGCGCAAATACGCCAGGTCACTGCGCACGCTTTTTGAACCCGGCAGGATGATCAAGTCAGCCGGCGGGATCGCTTGCCCCGGCCCGACAAACTGCAAATCCACCTGCGGGTGCAAGCGCAGCGGGTCGAAGTCGGTGTGGTTGCTGATGCGCGGCAATACTGGCACCACCACTTTGAGCACGTGCTCGACCTTGTCGGTCTGGCGCTGGTCGATGCCGTCTTCGGCCTCAAGGTGCAAATCCAGCACGTAGGGCAACACGCCAATCACCGGTTTGCCGGTGCGCTGTTCCAGCCAGTCGAGGCCCGGTTGCAGCAAGGCAATGTCACCGCGAAAACGGTTGATGATGAAGCCTTTGACCCGCGCCTGCTCCGTCTCGGAGAGCAACTCCAGGGTGCCGACCAAGTGCGCGAAAACGCCGCCCCGATTGATGTCGGCAATCAGCACCACCGGGCAATCCACCGCTTCGGCAAAGCCCATGTTGGCGATGTCACCGGCGCGCAAGTTGATCTCGGCCGGAGAGCCCGCCCCTTCAACCATGACCACCGGGTATGCAGCACTGAGCCGTTGATGCGAGGCCAGCACCGCTTGCATGGCGATGGCCTTGTAGTCGTGATACGCCACCGCGTTCATGGTAGTGACGGCGCGGCCATGGATGATCACTTGGGCGCCGGTGTCGCTGTTGGGCTTGAGCAACACCGGATTCATGTCGGTGTGCGGCGGCAAACCGGCGGCCTGCGCCTGTACGGCCTGGGCGCGGCCAATTTCGCCGCCTTCAGCGGTCACTGCACTGTTGAGCGCCATGTTCTGCGGTTTGAACGGCACCACGCGCACGCCCTCGCGGGTCAGCCAGCGGCACAACGCCGTTACCAGCGTGCTTTTGCCCGCATCGGAAGTGGTGCCCTGCACCATCAATGTGCTCATCAAACGTCCTTGGTTCGCGACTGGTCATAAGCCTGCAAAGCCTCTTGCAGCTTCAACCAGTCGGCTTCATCGGCAGGCAGGCCAAAACGCACGCTGCTGTTGCTGGTAAACAGGCGCAGCAAAATCCCGCGCCGGGCCATAAAGTCGTAAAGCTGCTCGGCCTCTGGGGTGATCAGCCACTGGAACAAGGCGCAGCCGCCCTGCGGGAGCAAGTCATGCTGGCCCAGCAAGTGCTGCAAGCGGGCACTGGCCAACTCACTGCGCTCTCGCTGCCGGGCATGGCCTTGGGTGTCGAGCAGGCACGCCTGGCCGACAATCCGCGTCGGGCCGCTGACGGCCCACGGGCCGACCTGCTCTGCCAGCAGCTTGAGCAATTTAAGCTCTGCCAGCACAAAGCCCAACCGCACCCCGGCCAGGCCGAAAAACTTGCCGAACGAACGCAGCACAATCAATCCGCTGCGCCCGCTCTCGGCAGCCAGGCTCAACTCGGGGGTGTTGTCCATAAAGGCTTCGTCCACCACCAGCCAGCCGCCGCGCTGGGCCAACCGTGCGTGCCAGTCGAGCAAACGCTCGGGGCTCAGGCTCAGGCCCGTGGGGTTGTTGGGGTTGACCACCACCAGCACATCGAGGGTGTCGAGGTAGATGTCGACTTCCTGCTCCAGAACTTCACGCACGATGAAGCCATTGCGCCGCCACGATTCGGCATGTTCTGCGTAGCACGGTGACAGCACGCCGACCTTGCCACTGCGGCGCAGACGCGGCAGTAACTGGATCGCGCATTGCGAACCCGGCACCGGCAATACCTGGGGGGCGCCGTAATACTGGCAGGCCGCCTGCTCCAGCCCGTCATCGGTTTCGGGCAAACGCGCCCAAGCCCGCTCGGGGATCGCCGGGATTGCAAAAGGCCTGGGCGCGAGGCCACTGGACAAGTCCAGCCATTGCGACTCGGCGATGCCGTAGTCGAGGGCCGCCTGACGCAAACGTCCACCATGCTCAAGCAAAGAACTCACTCCCCACGCACAAGATCAGTAACCACAGCCATGCACCGCGCTGCACCAACTGCCAGCCCCGGCCAATCGAATCGGCATCGGCGGGCACGCCTTCACCCAACTGCGGGCGCTCATGCACTTCACCGTGATAAATCGCTGCGCCACCCAGCTCAACTCCCAGCGCACCGGCACCGGCCGCCATTACTGGCCCGGCATTGGGGCTGTCCCATTGCGGCGCCTGCTTGCGCCAGCAGGTCAACGCCAAGCGGGTTTTACCGAGCAAGGCGTAGGTCAGTGCCACCAGCCGTGCAGGAATGTAGTTAAGCAGGTCGTCGATGCGGGCAGCAGCCCAGCCAAAACGCTCGAAGCGCTCGTTGCGATAACCCCACATCGCGTCCAGGGTGTTGCTCAAACGGTAGAGCACCACGCCCGGCGCACCGGCAACGGCAAACCAGAACAGCGCCGCGAACACCGCATCACTGCCGTTCTCCAGGACCGACTCAGTAGCGGCCCGGGCCACTTCGGTTGCATCCAGTTCGCTGGTTTGACGGCTGACCAGATAACCGACCCGCGTGCGCGCCTCGTCCAGATCATTGGCGCGCAAGGCCTCGGCCACCGGCTGCACGTGCTCACCGAGGCTGCGCATGCCCAGCGCGCAGTACAGCGCCAGAATCTCCACCAGCCAACCGATATAGGGCAGCCATGACAAGGCCGTGGCCAGAATCGTCAACGGCAACACCGCCAATACCCAGGCGGTCACACCGTGGCTGCGCCAGCCACGGCCACCGGAATTGAAACGCTGTTCGATACGGTCAGCCATGCGGCCAAACGCAACCAGCGGATGCCAGCGTTTAGGCTCGCCGAGCAGCGCATCCAACGCCACACCGGCAACGCACAACAACGCCACACTCATGGCTTTACTCCCCAATAATTCTCGTACACCAACTCACTCAGCGGGCGCGCCTGCGCCCACCCTTCCAGCACCAGCATCGGCGCCGGATAAAACTGCTCGACCGGCCCCAGGCACAACACCGCCAGCGGTTTGGCCCCGGCAGGCAGACCCAGCAGATTGGCCAGCGCCTGTGGCTCGAACAACGACACCCAGCCCATGCCCAGGCCTTCGACCCGCGACGCCAGCCAGAGATTTTGAATCGCACAGGACAGCGACGCCATGTCCATTTCCGGCAATGTACGACGACCAAAAATGTGCTTTTCGCGGTCATCCATCAACGCGGCCACCAGCACTTCGGCGCAGTCATTAATGCCTTCGACCTTGAGCGTCATGAACTCGTCTGAGCGCTCGCCCAAAGCCTCAGCGGTGCGTACCCGCTCGGCTTCGACCACGGTTTGAATCTTGCCGCGCAGCTCACGGTCGGTGATGCGGATAAATCGCCATGGCTGCATCAGGCCCACACTCGGCGCCTGATGCGCGGCTTCGAGCAAGCGGGCCAACAACTCGGGCGCCACTTCACCACCGCTGAAGTGGCGCATATCGCGGCGCTCAGCAATGGCGCGGTACACAGCGGCCTTTTCTTCAGGGCTAAATGCGTTGTCGCTCATGGCACCTTCACAGCGCACGGCGCGAACAACGCGGCAATGGCCTGGGGATTGGACGGAAAGTAAAAGTGCACATAAGACGCCGTCATACGCCCTTCGCGATACACCGCTTCGGCACCGCGCCCGCCATTGGGGCTCAAGCCCCGCGCAATGGGCTCAAGTTCGGTGCTGGTCAGCGAGTGATGATAAGTGTGACCCCGCAGCAGGCCTTCGGGCATTTCGACGGCTTGCAAGGCCAGCGCAGCCAGGCGCTTTTGCATCGTTGCCTCGCCCTTGAGCAAGCCCACTAGCGCTTCACGCTGGCCTTCAACATCGGTCAAGGCGTCTAGCAGATAAAGCATGCCGCCGCACTCGGCCAACAGCGGTTTACCCGCGTGATGGTGGGCACGAATCGCTTCAAGCATCGAGGTATTGCGCGCAAGGGCCTGGTGATGGAGTTCCGGGTAACCACCGGGCAAATACACACTGTCGGCCTGCGGCAGTTGGGTGTCGCGAATCGGCGAGAAAAACACCAGCTCAGCGCCCATGTCGCGCAGCAGTGCCAGGCTCGCGCCATAGGTAAAGGCAAACGCTTCATCGCGCGCCACGGCAATCCGCACACCGGCCAGCAACGGCTCAATGGCCACAGGCTCAGGCGCGGCGAATTCCACCGGCGGTGGCAGCGCTACCTCGCAGGTGCTGGCCAAGGCATTGGCGGCGGCGTCCAGACGCATGTCCAGATCGTTCAACTCGCTAGCTTGCACCAGACCCAAATGACGGCTGGGCAACTCGATCCCGGTTTCGCGGGACAACGCGCCGTACCAGCGCAAGCCTTCGGTCAGGCTGCCTTCAAGCAACTGCGCGTGGCGCACAGTGCCCACCCGGTTGGCCAACACCCCGGCAAACGGCAGGTCCGGCTGATAGCGCGCCAATCCCAACGCCAACGCGCCGAAGGTCTGGGCCATGGCCGTACCGTCAATCACGCCCAATACCGGCACGCCAAAATGGCGGGCCAAATCGGCGCTGGACGGCGTGCCGTCAAACAGGCCCATGACCCCTTCGATGAGGATAAGGTCCGATTCACCGGCCGCTTCCCAGAGCAAGCGCCGGCTTTCGTCGGCGCCGACCATCCACAAGTCGACCTGATACACCGGCGCACCGCTGGCGCGCTCGAGGATCATGGGGTCAAGAAAATCGGGGCCACATTTAAAGACCCGCACCTTGCGCCCCTGATTGCGGTGCAATCGGGCCAAGGCGGCGGTGACGGTGGTCTTGCCCTGACCGGAGGCCGGTGCGGCGATCAACACCGCCGGGCAATGACGCGACTCTCTCATGCTTCAACACTCACAATTCAATGCCTTTCTGGGCTTTGATACCGGCCTGGAAGGCATGTTTGATCACGCCCATTTCAGTCACGGTATCGGCCAGGTCAATCAGTTCAGGTTTAGCGCCGCGCCCGGTGACCAGCACATGCTGCATCGGCGGGCGGGCTTGCAGATCGCTCAGCACTTGCTCCAGATCGAGGTAGCCGTGCTTGAGCGCAATGTTCAATTCATCCAGCACCACCAGGCCAATGGCCGGGTCGCGCAGCATCTCGCGGGATACTTCCCAGGCGGCTTCGGCGGCGGCGATGTCACGCTGGCGGTCCTGAGTTTCCCAGGTAAAACCTTCGCCCATCACGTGATAGCGCACTTGTTCAGGGAAGCGACGGAAAAAGATCTCTTCGCCGGTGCTGTTACGCCCCTTGATGAACTGCACTACGCCGCACTGCAGGCCGTGGCCCATGGCCCGGGCCAACATGCCGAAAGCCGAACTGCTCTTGCCTTTGCCGTTGCCGGTCAACACCAGCAGCAGGCCGCACTCATTGGGAGCGCTGGCAATGCGTTCGTCCATAATCGCTTTTTTGCGTTGCATGCGCGCCAGGTGACGTTCGTCGCGCTCGGGGGATTCATTCATGGCAGCTCTCCGTTGGGGCTAAAAAATGCAAACGGGAGGCGGGGGAATTCGTTAACAATCGACACACCTTCGCCCGCCGCAAGGGTGCTGGATGGATCAGGCCGGTCTCCGGGCTCATGAGTGGGCGTTCCTGAATAAGGAACAGCACCGGGTCACGCGCCTTCCCGTGCAATAAACACAGTGGCATTGAGCGTGATGTTGACTCATTTACCGTTGCGGGGGCAGCGCCGGGATCAAAGCGGTTGTGTGGGTCAAACGCGCCCTCACCGGCTTCCCTGTTTCACTCTGCCAACCTGAGGTTGCAGAGCACCTGAAACACGCCGCGAAGGTTAGAGGGTTGGGGGTGGAGCGTCAATTAAAGGTGCCGGGCTGCGCAGCAAACAAACCCGTCGGCCTGAACCTTTGAACGGCTACGCTTCTCTATGACTACACGCCCACTGTTTTCATGGAGATCCCTATGTTCAAGCGCCAGCACGCTGTTGTCATCGTTTTAGCGGCAGGGTTGGCCGCCTGCGGTGAAAGCTCGACCCTGCAAGTTACCGACGGCACAGGCCCCTCGCCTACTCTGCCGGCACCGAACAAAACGCTGATCCCCACCGTCAACATCGCCCCCGCGGTGGGCTGGGCGGAGGGCGCCAAGCCGGTTGCCGCGCAAGGTTTGCAGGTGCAGGCATTTGCCGAAGGGCTCGACCACCCGCGCTGGCTCTATGTGTTGCCCAATGGCGATGTGCTGGTGGCCGAAAGCAACGCACCGGCCAAACCGGATGGCAGCCAGGGGCTGCGCGAGTGGATCGCCAGCAAGGTCATGGGCCGCGCCGGTGCCGGTGTGCCGAGCGCCAACCGCATCACTTTGTTGCGCGACACCAACCACGATGGCAAAGCCGACACCCGCACAGTGTTTCTAGAAAACCTGAACTCGCCCTTCGGCATGACGCTGGTGGGCAACGACCTGTACGTGGCGGATGCCGACAAGTTGCTGCGCTTCCCGTATCAACCGGGCGAAACCTCCATCAGCGCACAGCCGACCAAGATCATTGATTTGCCCAGCGGCCTGAACCACCACTGGACGAAAAACGTCATTGCCAGCCCCGACGGCAAAAAACTCTACGTGAGTGTCGGCTCGAACAGTAACGTCGGCGAAAACGGCATGGACATCGAAGAAGGCCGCGCAGCGATCTGGGAAGTCGACCCGGCCACCGGCAGCCACCGCATTTTTGCCTCCGGGCTGCGTAATCCCAACGGCATGGACTGGGAACCCAAGACCGGCAAACTGTGGACCGCAGTGAACGAGCGCGACGAAATCGGCAGCGATTTGGTGCCCGACTACATCACTTCGGTGCAAGACGGCGGCTTCTATGGCTGGCCCTACAGCTACTACGGGCAGCACGTCGACGTGCGGGTCAACCCGCAAAACGCCGAGCTGGTGGCCAAAGCCATTGCCCCGGATTATGCCGTCGGCCCGCACACCGCCTCGCTGGGCCTGGCCTTCGCGCAAAACAGCACACTGCCGAACTTCACCGACGGCGTATTTATCGGCCAGCATGGCTCATGGAACCGCAAACCGCACAGTGGCTACAAAGTGATCTTCGTTCCGTTTGCCGACGGCAAACCCAACGGCATGCCGATTGACGTGCTGACCGGCTTCCTCAACTCCGATGAAAAAGCCATGGGCCGCCCGGTGGGGGTCGTCATTGATAAACAGGGGGACTTGCTGGTGGCCGATGATGTCGGCAACAAAGTGTGGCGGGTGTCGGGGGAGTAAACCTTTAAATCCTGTCACGACAGATCTATGCGCTTTTGGTAGGAGCTGCCGAAGGTTGCGATCTTTTGATCTCTAAAAACTAAAGATCGCAGCCTGCGGCAACTCCTACAGAGGCCTCATCAAATTAGAGAGATTAAGGCAACCGCGCCAAATGCTGCTCGGTTGGCAAGACGCGCTTGGCGTTCAGGTAGGCTTTTTGCCAATAGGCTTTGCTGAGGCTGTCCAGCTTGACCGTGCCGCCCGTGGCAGGCGCATGCACGAAGCGGCCTTCACCGACGTAGATACCGGCATGGCTGACTTGGGTTCCACCATTGGTGGCGAAGAACAACAGGTCACCGGTTTGCAGTTGGTCTTTGCCGACATTCTGCCCGCGCATCACGATCATTTCGCGGGTGGTGCGCGGCAACGATATACCCGCCATGTCGTTGTAGACGTACTTGATCAGTCCACTGCAATCAAAACCTGAGTCCGGTGTATTGCCGCCCCAGCGATAAGGCGTCCCTACCAGGCCCAACGCACGAAACAATACGTCTGCCGCCAACGGCGAACCATCGTCGATCGGACTCGACGACACAACCGGTTTGACTTCAACGGGAGCAGGTGCAGGACGGTTTGCGCAGGCACTGAGCAGTGCGGCGAATGTGATGAGGGCAACGCGGGCCAGGGTCGACATAAACAGAACGTTCCTGATTCTGGATACGGCTACTGGGCCGCGAAACCCGAAGCCGCGACAGGGGATACCTTCGCGGCTTCAGGAATTTAACATTGCGACTGAATTCTAGCGCTTAGAAGCCAAACTTCAAGTAAGACTTTAACTTTACTTACGAGCCACTACGCTGGTTGGCGCCATGGCCAAAGCACGCTTGGCTTCAATAAAGGTCTTGTTCCAGTAGGTGTCGCCCAGGCTATCAATCCTTACACCACCGCTGCGGCGGCTGCTGGAGTGAATAAACTGGTCATCGCCCAGGTAAATGCCAGCGTGGCTGACACGTCCGCGACCATTGGTGCTGAAGAACAGCAAGTCACCCGGCTTGAGGTTGTTTCGTGCGACCAACGGTGCATTTACGTTGATCATTTCGCGGGTGGAGCGCGGCAATTGCATGCCCGCTTCCTCTTTGAACAGATAGCCGATAAAGCCACTGCAATCGAAACCAGCTTCAGAGGTGCCGCCAAAACGGTAACGGGTACCGATCAAGGACATTCCGCGCTCAAGAATGCTGTCAGCCAAGGCCGGCAGTTCGTAAGGCTTGCTGTTTTCGGAAAATTGAGCCAGTTCTTTTTCAGTGGCCAGTTCTTCCTGATAAAGAGCGGAAGACTGCGACGAAGATGACTTTTGAACCTGTGAATCGACAACTTGCTGGGACACTGGCGAGTGAGCAGCGCAGCCGAAAAGCAGGGTAACGAGTGCGAGAGGCACGAGGGGTGCGAAGCGCTTTAGCATGGGCACGACCGTGGCTGTAGGAAAAGTTACCGCGACTATGCCCTCTATGATCCTCATTTGCAAATTCAATCGAATTAAATGTGACTTAGTCGATTTCACGTGACATCTAAGGTTTTACACCCCTGACAATCGATTTTGCGTAGACGCACGTCTGATACGCAGGTTTTCTGACGCCTGAATACTGCCTAAACCTTGTAGGAATGCGCTTTTACAGCAAAAGATCGCGAGGCAAGCTCGCTCCTGCATAAAAAGGGGATGGCGGGTATTTACCAGCCGAGGGTTTCTTTCAGGAAGGGAATGGTCAGCTTGCGTTGGGCCTGCAACGAGGCCTGATCGAGGCGCTCAAGCAATTCGAACAGCGCGCTCATGCTGCGTGTGCCGCGCGTGAGGATGAAATGCCCGACTTCGTCGGTCAGGTGCAGGCCACGGCGCGAGGCGCGTAACTGCAAGGCACGCAGTTTGTCTTCATCAGACAAGGGGCGCATTTGAAAAATCAGCGCCAGGGTGAGGCGTGATTTAAGGTCGGCCAGTTTGATCGGCAATTCACGTGGCGAGGCCGAGGCGGCTATCAGCAAGCGTCGACCGCTGTCACGCAGGCGATTGAACAGGTGAAACAGCGCTTCTTCCCAATCAGCCCGACCGGCCACGGCCTGCAGGTCGTCCAGACACACCAGTTCGTATTGCTCAAGGTTGTCGAGGATCTCGATACCACGATCCAGCAACTCCGCCAACGGCAAATACACCGCAGGCTCGCCCAGTTGCTCGAAACGCAAGCATGCGGCCTGCAACAAATGCGTGCGCCCTACCCCATGTTTGCCCCACAGATAAATCAGGCTTTCTGTCCACCCGGCGTCGGCTTCGCACAGACGTTCGACGTAGCCGAGTGCAGCGGCATTGGCGCCTGGATAGTAATTGATGAAGGTAGCGTCATCTCGCAGACGCACACCTAGGGGCAGCTGAATCGGTTTCATGCTGACTGAACAGTTCAAACGAACCGTTAGTGGCCTCTGTGTAAAGTTTGCAAAGTTTATACCCGTGTAGCCGGGCGCACAATGTAACAGACCACGAGCAAAATCAAAGGTTTGCGTTAACGCATTGGATTGAATCAAATTTTTCTGAGAGACAAGCTCGCGCCCGGCCATAAAAAAGGCCGGTTCATCGCCACATGAACCGGCCTCTTATTCAATCGCTTACCTGCCTACAACTCAGGTTCTTCATCACCTTTGTAGGCCTGCGAATGTTTGTACAAATCGTGCATATGGCGCACCAGCACCATGATCACGGCCGCGACCGGCAAGGCCAGCAGTACGCCGGTAAAGCCGAACAGCTCACCGCCCGCCAGAATCGCAAAGATCACCGCTACCGGATGCAGGCCGATGCGGTCGCCTACCAACAGCGGGGTCAAGACCATGCCTTCCAGCGCCTGCCCGACCATAAACACCGCAACAATCCCCAGCATCGGGTACAGGTCACCGCCAAACTGGAACAGGCCCGCAATCAACGCGGCGCCGATGCCGATGATAAAGCCCATGTACGGCACGATAGCCGCCAGACCGGCCATCAAACCGATCAACAGCCCCAGCTCCAGACCCAGCAACATCAAGCCTGCCGAATAGATGATGCCCAAAGCGACCATCACCAAGAGCTGCCCGCGAACGAAAGCGCCGAGTACGTCGTGACATTCCTTGGCCAGCGACACGATCCGCTCTTCGCGATCGCGCGGCAGCAGGCCACGGATCTTGGACAACAAGACATCCCAGTCGCGCAGCAAGTAAAAAGCCACCACTGGAATCAGTACCAGGTTCGCCAAAAAGCCAAACAGCGCCAGACTTGAAGCGGTCGCCTGTGACAGCACCACCCCGGCGATATCCCCGGCCTGCCCCATGTGCTCGGTAATCGTGGCTTTGATCTTGTTGAAGTTCCAGAAGCCATCCCCCAGACCGAACCGGGTTTGCACCCACGGCAAGGCGGTATTCTGCAACCAGTCCAGTACCTGTGGCGCCAACTGGTAAAGCTTCACCAACTGCTTGGCCAGCATCGGCACCAGCACCACCAGCAAGGTCACCAGAATGACTGTGAACAGGGTAAAAACCGTGATCGTGCCCCAGGTTCTGGACAGGCCGATTTTTTCGAGGCGATCAACCACCGGGTCGAACATGTAAGCAAGAACGATCGCAATCAGAAAAGGCGTCAGTATCGCGTGCAAGAAATACACGAATAGCACCGCGGCCAGCGCTACACCCCACCAAACCCACCGTCGCGAATCCCGCATAAATGCCTGTCCTTATATATAGAAGAGAAAAACCTACCAGCTAAAGCGCAACTGCGCCGCCTGAGGTGTAGCCG
This sequence comes from Pseudomonas sp. FSL R10-1350, assembly GCF_009600525.1. Lineage (NCBI taxonomy): Bacteria > Pseudomonadati > Pseudomonadota > Gammaproteobacteria > Pseudomonadales > Pseudomonadaceae > Pseudomonas > Pseudomonas sp. FSL R10-1350. Next base: position 9,470 of record NZ_WIVR01000038.1, on the reverse strand, counting down.
ACGCCTGATCTGCAGGCACTTCATGCATTTGCGCCAACGCCAACTGCGAACGTAATTGTTCTGCACTGCCGTTGACCTGATAGACGATACGGTTGCCATCGACGCTCACCAATTGGCCACCAAACGGTTCAAGCAAGCGACTCAACTGAGCATAGCGCTCCAGGGTCATGCCCTGTACTTCAAGTAACTGATCGGTCGACACGCCCGGCTTGACGGCGTAGCGCGGAGCCAGACGCTGGCTGACTTGCAGCATTACGTCATCCGCCAGTGCCGCCTGATCAGCGCCGGTTGCACTGCCTTGCTCTTGTTGATCGCCGATCCACAGGCGCCATTTGGCCTGCCACTGGCCGCTGTCTTCATGAGCATGAACGGCCAGCAGCGCGTCTGCGCCGTAACGCTCGGACGCCTCTTTCAGCGGCGCCGGATTAGAGCCTTCAAGGTTTTCGGCAGTGCCCACCAATTGCTCGCTCAAGTCAGCCAGCGGCAAGCGCAGTGGCAAACCACGGTGTTGGGCGGCGCGGCGCAATGGTTCGGCAACGGATTGACCGTCACCCACCAGACTGGAGCCGTCCACCGAATCGTTCAGCCACCAACCCAGCAAGGCCGGGCGGTTGCTGCCCCACAGTGACAAGCCGGCCTGGCGCAAGGCGCGGTCTGTGCTCACCGGGTCGAAATCCACTTGCAGGGATTCTGGCGGGCCTGCGTCATAGCCGTACTGGCTGATGATTTGCTGAGGATCTTTGCGAATAGGCTCCAGCGCCGGGTTCTGCACCGCCTTGGCGTCCCCCGTCAGGCGCAACACCAGGGTTTCCAGGGCTTTTTGCGTGGCTTGCGCGCGCTCATCAGGCGACTGACTGGTGACCGGCTCACGCACTTGATACAGGCCCGTCAGGATTTCGGCATGACTCGCCAGGCTGAAAAAAGACAAACAGCCCACAGCTATTAATTGATGAAAACGCATGAAAGATTCCCAACGGCAAAAAAGGGCATTAAAAGGCCGTATAAACACACTCGATAACACCTCAGACAGGCGCGCAGCCAAATCATTCAGGTGCAGCTCGCAGATTTCACACGGTCATAAAAAATCAGAATTTAGCGGATATACCTTATACAGCGTCGCGCCAAGCAGCCAGTACGACTAAAAAAGGTTTTTTTCGACAGATATAACCCTGCCTGTCGGCCCGAGGATGGCCGCTGCCCTTCAAGCCTGATAAAATCGCGCGCCTTCGCAGACCGGCGACAGCCGGGCACTCTGCAAATGCTCTGTTTCAAACCCTGAGCACTTGCAAGCAGGCCCGCTGAGATCGGTCGATACCCCCGAATCCCCCCTAAAGGCCTGGATTATGAGCAAGCAACCCTCCCTGAGCTACAAGGACGCCGGTGTAGACATCGACGCCGGTGAAGCATTGGTCGAACGCATCAAGAGCGTAGCCAAGCGCACTGCGCGCCCTGAAGTGATGGGCGGCCTCGGCGGTTTTGGCGCCCTCTGCGAAATCCCGGCCGGTTACAAGCAACCTGTTCTGGTTTCCGGCACCGACGGTGTGGGCACCAAGCTGCGCCTGGCGCTGAACCTGAACAAGCACGACAGCATCGGCATCGACCTGGTCGCCATGTGCGTTAACGACTTGATCGTGTGCGGCGCAGAGCCTCTGTTCTTCCTCGACTACTACGCCACCGGCAAGCTCAACGTAGAAACCGCAACCCAAGTGGTTACCGGTATCGGCGCTGGCTGCGAATTGTCCGGTTGCTCGCTGGTAGGCGGCGAAACCGCAGAAATGCCTGGCATGTACGAAGGCGAAGACTACGACCTGGCCGGCTTCTGCGTTGGCGTGGTCGAGAAAGCCGAGATCATCGACGGTTCCAAAGTGGCCACCGGTGACGCCCTGCTCGCCCTGCCTTCTTCGGGCCCGCACTCCAACGGTTACTCGCTGATCCGCAAGATCATCGAAGTGTCCGGTGCCGACATCGAAAACACCCAGCTCGACGGCCAGCCGCTGACCGACCTGCTGATGGCGCCGACCCGTATCTACGTCAAGCCGCTGCTCAAGCTGATCAAGGACACCGGCGTAGTTAAAGCCATGGCCCACATCACCGGTGGCGGCCTGCTCGACAACATCCCGCGCGTGCTGCCAAAAGGCGCTCAAGCGGTGGTTGACGTGGCCAGCTGGCAGCGCCCTGCAGTCTTCAACTGGCTGCAAGAAAAAGGCAACGTGAACGAAACCGAAATGCACCGCGTGCTGAACTGTGGCGTGGGCATGGTGATCTGCGTGGCTCAGGCTGACGTTGACACCGCGCTGAACGTACTGCGTGAAGCGGGCGAGCAACCTTGGGTGATCGGCCACATCGCCACGGCCGCCGAAGGCGCGCCGCAAGTTGAGCTGCAAAACCTCAAGGCGCACTAATGCCCGATACCTGTGATGTAGTGGTGCTGCTTTCCGGCACCGGCAGCAACTTGCAAGCCTTGATCGACAGCTGTTCGATCAAGGACAGCCCGGCCAGAATCCGCGCGGTGATCTCCAACCGCGCAGACGCCTACGGCCTGCAACGCGCCAAAGACGCGGGTATCGACACCCGCGTACTGGATCACACAGCATTCGAGGGCCGCGAGGCCTTCGATGCTGCACTGATCGAAGTCATTGATACGTTCAACCCGCAACTGGTAGTTCTGGCCGGATTCATGCGCATCCTCAGCGCAGGCTTCGTGCGTCACTATCAGGGCCGTCTGCTCAACATCCACCCTTCCCTGCTGCCCAAATACAAAGGCCTGCACACGCATCAGCGTGCGCTGCAAGCCGGTGACAGCGAGCATGGCTGCAGCGTGCACTTCGTCACCGAGGAACTCGATGGCGGGCCTCTGGTCGTACAAGCAATCATTGCGGTAGAGTCCGATGACTCGCCGCACAGTCTGGCGCAACGGGTTCACGCCCAGGAGCACCGGATTTACCCGCTTGCAGTGCGCTGGTTTGCCGAAGGTCGCTTGTCACTTGACGAGCAAGGCGCATTATTAGACGGTCAATTACTCGCGGCCAGCGGCCACTTGATACGAACCTAGGAGACATTATGCGTCGTGCCCTGCTCCTCGCCTTGAGCCTGCTGGCTGTCCCAGCAGTGCAAGCGGCTGAACTTCATCCTTTCCAGGCCAGCTACACGGCCGACTGGAAACAGTTACCCATGAGCGGTTCTGCCGAGCGCAGTCTGGTCAAGAATGACAACGGCACCTGGACCTTGAACTTCAAGGCCTCGATGATGATCGCCAGCCTGTCCGAATCCAGCACGTTCGCGTTCAAGAACGACAGCCTGATCCCTCAGTCCTACCGTTTCGAACGTGGCGGCCTGGGCAAAGCCAAGAACATAAACCTGGACTTTGACTGGACCACCAACATGGTCACCGGCACGTTCAACAAAGACCCGGTCAAGGTGACATTGCTCAGCGGCATGCTCGACAAGTCGACTTACCAGTTGGCGTTGCAGCGCGATGTCGTGGCGGGCAAAAAGAGCATGAGCTACCAGGTCGTTGACGAAGATGGCGTAGACACCTACGACTTTCGCGTCATAGGCCCGGAAGTGGTCGAAACCAAGGCGGGCAAGGTAGACGCCATCAAGGTTGAGCGCGTACGCGACCCGACACTGGACCAGAACCAGAACAAGCGCATCACCGAAATGTGGTTCGCCAAGAGCTGGGACGGTTTGCTGGTCAAACTGCGCCAGGTTGAAAAAGACGGCAAGGAATACAACATCATGCTGCAAGACGGCACGGTGGACGGCAAAGCCGTCAAAGGCAGCTGAGGCGCGACATGCCTTAAGCAGCACGCTTCAAGAAAACCTCGCTCCGGCGAGGTTTTTTCGTTTCTGAGTCCGCGCAACAAACAGGCAACTGTAGTCGCTGACGAGGTACGAAGGCTGCGAACGGCTACGTGCAGCCGTAAATCCATCCACCTCGGGATTCTTGGGTACATATCCATTGCTGCAGCAACGGATATGTACATAAAAGCCTCTCTAATCAAGAGCAACCCTCACCCTAGCCCTCTCCCGAAGGAGAGGGAACCGATTGGGGGATGCTGAAGATACTCGCTGTCCTGTTTGCTGTGCGACAGCGCGGCGTCGTAGACGGGGCGGCAACGCCTACAGAGGATTGGAGTGATTCGCAGGACCTTGAACATGAAACTTTTGTCATAAAACTATTGGCAAAATCCGTAAACACCGCGTAGTACAAGGGCTGCAGCGTTTTGCGCTTTTTTCCAAGATGACAGAGCGACAATTAGCTATTTACTTAGGAAGCTAACAAATTCTATAAAGAAGTCCTGCGACGTCTTGCCGCAGGTCCTTATCAGAATTTGGAGCAAGCAGATGACTATCAAAGTAACTGAACGCGACGATTCACGTATGTTCCACCAGTTTGTAGCCCATGGCGTACACCTGTGGGATGTTCATCAGGAAAACATCTTGGTTGGCATGTTTCACCGCGAGAGCGACGCTCATAACTACAAAGCAGAGCTGGAAAAGCTTGAAGCGCAGAAACTCAAAGCCTGAACCACGGCAACGACAGTCTTGAAAAACACAAACCCCGCCGAAGCGGGGTTTGTTTATTGCCTTGCAGGAGCGAGTTTGCTCGCGATCTTTTGATCTTTACCACATCAGATCGTCAGGGATCTGGTACGCCGCGTACGGATCATCTTCTTCCGGCGTTTTCGACTCGACCAGCACGTTCAACTGAACGATACGGCGCGGGTCGCGCTCCTGGATCTTCAGCGCCGCCTCACGCGGGATCACTTCGTAGCCGCCCTGGTGCTGCACAATCGCCAATGAACCGTTGGCCAGTTTGTTGCGCATCAAGGTGTTGACCGACAGGCGCTTGACCTTCTTGTCATCCACGAAGTTGTAGTAGTCCTCGGTGTTCAGCTTGGGCAGGCGCGACACTTCGATCAATTGCTTGATCTGTGCAGCGCGGGCTTTTTGCTCGGCTTTTTCTTGCTGCTGACGATTGAGTTCCTGATCACGCTTGATCTTCTCGGCCTTGGCTTCTGCGGCCAGGCGCTGCTGCGTGTCATCCAGCTCGATCTGGCCTTTATGGGCCAGACGCTGCTGCTTTTGCTTTTCTTTACCGGCCTGCTTGGCCTGCTTCTCGTTGACCAATCCGGCTTTGAGCAACTGGTCGCGTAGGGAAATGCTCATTGTCTTACTCACTTAGGCAAACTCAGCCGCAGCTGGGCAAATTCTTTTCCTGGCGCTTGGCTTCACCCCACAGGGCGTCCAGGTCTTCAAGGGTGCAATCTTCAATGGGACGCAGGGTATCGCGCAATGCCTGCTCGATAAACCGGAAACGTCGGTCAAATTTGGCATTTGCACCGCGCAAGGCGGTTTCCGGGTCAACTTTTAGATGCCGCGCCAGGTTCACCACCGAAAACAGCAAGTCGCCCACCTCATCGTGGATCGCCGCCGAATCGTTATCCGCCATGGCTTCCAGCACTTCGTCCAGCTCTTCACGCACCTTGTCCAGCACCGGCAAGGCGCCGGGCCAGTCAAAGCCGACCTGAGCCGCACGCTTTTGCAACTTGGCCGCACGGGACAACGCAGGCAGCGCCACCGGCACATCATCGAGCAACGACAACTGCTGCGGCGCCGCGGATTTTTCTGCGCGCTCTTCGGCCTTGATTTCGTCCCAACGCTCCTTGACCTGCGCTTCGCTCAAGCGCGGCACGTCCAGCGGCGCGTACAGGTCGCCGGTGGGGAACACATGGGGATGGCGGCGGATCAATTTGCGGGTAATGCTGTCGATCACCCCGGCAAACTCAAAGCGCCCTTCTTCACGGGCCAACTGGCTGTAATACACCACCTGGAACAGCAAATCGCCCAATTCGCCCTGCAAGTGCTCAAAGTCGCTGCGCTCAATGGCATCGGCCACTTCGTAAGCTTCTTCGAGGGTATAAGGCACGATCGTCGCGTAAGTTTGTTTGATATCCCACGGGCAGCCGAACTGCGGGTCGCGCAGGCGGGCCATGAGATTTAGCAAGTCGTCGAGGGTGTACATCATTAATCCTTGTGCAGAACGATGTAGGAGCCAACTGCCTCGCGATCTTTTAAAGGTCAAAAGATCGCGAGGCAAGCTCGCACCTACAAGAGATCAACGCGGTTCGCTACGTCCGATACGGCGGGTTTCGATGATGTTCGGCAGTTGCGAAATACGCCCCAGCAAACGCCCTAATGCATCCAGCCCCGGAATCTCGATGGTCAGGGACATCAACGCGGTGTTGTCCTCTTTGTTCGAGCGGGTGTTGACCGCCAGTACGTTGATGCGTTCGTTCAGCAGCACTTGCGATACATCGCGCAGCAGGCCCGAACGGTCGTAGGCACGGATTTCGATATCGACCGGGTACGTCGACACCGGGATCGGCCCCCAACTGACCTGGATGATCCGCTCCGGCTCACGGCCGCCTAATTGCAGCACCGAGGCGCAGTCCTGACGGTGAATGCTCACGCCACGCCCCTGAGTGATGTAACCGACAATCGCATCGCCCGGCAGCGGCTGGCAGCAGCCGGCCATTTGGGTCAGCAGGTTGCCCACGCCTTCGATCTGGATATCGCCGCGTTTGCCCGGTTTGTAGCCTTGGGCTTTGCGCGGAATCAGCTCGATCTGTTCGCTGCCGCGTTCCGGCTCGACCAGTTGCTGCGCCAGATTAATGAGCTGGGCCAGACGCAAATCGCCCGCCCCCAGCGCCGCGAACATGTCCTCGGCGGTTTTCATGTTGGCTTTGTCGGCGAGCTTTTCGTAGTCCACCGCTGGCAAGCCCAGGCGTCCCAGCTCACGCTCAAGCAAGGTTTTACCGGCCGCGACGTTTTGATCACGGGCCTGCAATTTAAACCAGTGAACAATCTTCGCCCGCGCCCGCGAGGTGGTCACGTACCCCAGGTTGGAGTTCAGCCAGTCACGGCTCGGCGTGCCGTGCTTGCTGGTGATGATCTCGACTTGCTCACCGGTTTGCAGGCTGTAGTTGAGCGGCACAATGCGCCCGTTGATCTTCGCGCCCCGGCAGTTATGGCCGATTTCGGTGTGCACCCGGTAGGCGAAGTCCAATGGCGTCGCGCCCTTGGGCAGGTCGATGGCATGCCCGTCCGGGGTAAAGATGTAGACCCGATCCGGTTCGATATCGACCCGCAACTGATCGGCCAGACCACCGATATCGCCCAGCTCTTCGTGCCACTCCAGTACCTGGCGCAGCCACGAGATTTTTTCTTCGTACTGGTTGGACCCGGCTTTAACGTCGGTGCCCTTGTAGCGCCAGTGTGCGCACACCCCAAGCTCAGCCTCTTCGTGCATGGCATGGGTACGGATCTGTACTTCCAGCACCTTGCCTTCCGGCCCGATCACCGCCGTGTGCAACGAGCGGTAGCCGTTCTCTTTGGGGTTGGCGATGTAGTCGTCAAACTCTTTGGGGATGTGCCGCCACAGCGTGTGGACGATACCCAGCGCGGTGTAGCAATCGCGCATTTCCGGGACCAGCACCCGCACAGCGCGCACGTCATAGATCTGGCTGAAAGCCAGACCCTTGCGCTGCATTTTGCGCCAGATCGAATAGATGTGTTTGGCCCGGCCGCTGATGTCGGCGTCAACCACCCCGGTGGCCTCAAGCTCGGTGCGCAACTGGTTCATCACATCGCTGATAAAGCGCTCGCGGTCCAGCCGGCGCTCGTGCAGCAAGGTGGCGATTTGTTTGTACTGCTCAGGCTCCAGATAGCGGAAGGACAAGTCCTCCAGCTCCCACTTGATGTGGCCGATACCCAGGCGGTGCGCCAGCGGCGCATAAATATCGAAGACCTCGCGGGCAACGCGGATGCGCTTCTCGTCCGAGGCACTTTTGACTTCGCGGATGGCGCAGGTACGTTCGGCCAGCTTGATGAGTGCAACGCGCACGTCATCAACCATCGCCACAAGCATTTTGCGCAGATTTTCGACCTGCCCCTGAGAGCCCATCACCATGGATTGGCGGGGGCTGAGGCTGGCGCTGATCGCGGCCATGCGCAGCACGCCATCAATCAGCTTGGCGACCACCGGACCGAAGCGCTGGCTGACCGCAGGCAGTTGAATCTGCCCTTCGCGTACGCCGCGATACAAAATCGCCGCGACCAGCGAGTCTTGATCGAGCTTGAGATCGGCGAGGATTTCAGCAATTTCCAACCCGGTTCGAAAGCTCGACGCGCCTTCAGTCCACAGGTTTTTTGCTGCATTGGCTTGCTGTTCCGCCTCACGTGCGTACTCACACGCTTCTTTCAAGGCTTCACGGTCCAGCGCCACATCGACACTCACCGCATGATCAAGCCATGCCTCGAGGTTGAGACTGCCGTCAGTGTTGATCGGCTGGTGTGCTCTGACCTGTACCATCTTGCTTACCTTCCCTACGGCGCAGGTTTGATGCGCCGATATACCGACCCGAATCCCAACCCCATGCTCCAGGGTTTAGTGGCATGGGATTGCGGGCCCGTCGAAATAGACAGACCATCCTAGTCTGCTTCAAATAACGCCATCGCCTCGACATGCGCGGTTTGCGGGAACATATCGAGGATTCCGGCACGTTTTAACCGATACCCCTGTTTCATCAACTCAACCGTGTCGCGAGCCAGCGTAGCCGGGTTGCACGACACATAGACCAAACGTTTGGCCCCCAGCCCCGACAGCTTGCGCACCACCTCAAAGGCCCCGTCACGCGGCGGGTCAAGGAGGACAGCGGCAAAGCCCTGCGAGGCCCATGTTGCATCCACCAAGGGCTGCGACAGGTCGGCCTGAAAAAACGCTGCATTATGCAGCTTGTTACTGACCGCGTTTTGCGCGGCGCGTTCGACCATGGTCGTAACACCCTCGACGGCCACCACTTCGCGTACCTGACGCGCCAGGGGTAATGCGAAATTACCCAGCCCACAGAACAAGTCAAGAACCCGTTCGTCAGCCTGCGGCGCCAGCCACTCCAGCGCTTGCGCAACCATGGCTTCGTTGACCCCGGCGTTGACCTGAACAAAGTCACCCGGCCGGTAGGCCAGTTCCAGGTCCCACTGCTGTAAACGGTAGCCCAAGGTCTGCGTCAAATCGACCGGTTGCGGCTCGCCATCGCCATGTAGCCACAACTGGGCATGATGGGTGGCGCAAAAATTCTGTAAAACCTGCAAGTCAGCAGCGCTGAGCGGCGCCATATGGCGCAGCAACACGGCATTCGCAGAACCGCTGAACAACTCGACATGCCCCAGGGCCTTCGGATTGCTCAATTGGCGCAGCATGGCCGGCAGCCCGCTCATGATAGGTTGCAAAGCCTGTACCAGCACCAAACAGTGGTCGATGGCGACGATGTCCTGACTGCCGGCAGCCCGAAAGCCGACGTCCAGCCGCTTGGCCCTTGCGTCCCAGCGCACCGCGATGCGGGCCCGGCGGCGGTAGCCAAATTCTGGCCCGGTCAACGGCGCTGCCCATTCATCGGGCTCAACAC
>NZ_WIVR01000037.1:0-50552 GCF_009600525.1 Pseudomonas sp. FSL R10-1350 | reverse complement strand
GTTCGCGATGTCTCCGAACATTGTGTTCGCTATGTCCCCGGTCCATACACTCCCGAAGGAGAGGGAACCGATTGGGGAATGCTGAAGATACTCGGTGACCTGTTTGCTGCGCGACAGCGCGGCGTCGAAGACGGTGCGGCAGGTCCACAGAGGCATTGGTTGTTATTGCGGCAACGCTGCGCCTTTGGGCCACAGCAGCCAGATGTTGCCTTTCTGCTTCATGTCGCCCGCGATTTTCCCGGCCTCGGGGCCGGTGCCTACGAAGAAATCTGCGCGCACTTCACCGGCAATGGCGCCGCCAGTGTCTTGGGCGGCAACCGGGCGTACGATCGGCTGGCCGTCTGCCTGGGTGGTCGACAACCACAGCAAGCTGCCCAGCGGGATGACGCTGCGATCCACTGCCACGCTGTAACCTGCCGTTAATGGCACGTTCAACGAGCCGCGCGGGCCTTCGTTGCTGTCAGGGTTTTGCGTGAAGAACACGTAGCTTGGGTTGCTGGCCAGCAGTTCGTGCACGCGCTCAGGGTGAGCCACTGCCCAGGCGTGAATGCTGCCCATGGTGACGTCTTCTTTTTTCAGCTCGCCCTGTTCCACCAACCAGCGGCCAATCGGTTTGTACGGGTGGCCGTTTTGGTCGGCATAGCCGATGCGCAGTTGACGGCCATTGTCGAGTTGCACGCGGCCCGACCCCTGAATTTGCAGAAATTGCAGGTCCATCGGGTCGGTCAGCCAGGCCAGTACCGGCGCATTGAGGCCTTGGTTGTTGATGGTTTCTGCGGTGTCGTACGGTTTGAGCACACGCCCTTCAAGGCGACCGCGCAGGCGTTTGCCCTTGAGTTCCGGGTAGATGCTGTCCAGGTTCACCACGATCAAATCAGACGGCACGCCGTAAATAGGCACATGGGCCGCGGAGGTCTGTTTCAGGCTGCCAGGGTAGACCGGCTCGTAGTAGCCGGTGATCAAGCCGTCGCTACTGCCTTCGGCCGAGCGCAAGCTGTACACGTCCAGGTGGGTTTGCAGAAAACTGCTCACTTCAGCCACGCTCGGGTTGGCCGGCAAGCTGGCGGCAGCGCTGCACAGGCTGCCCCAGTTAGGGTCGGCCTTGAGCCGTGTGCACGCGCTGCGCCATGAGGCGAAACCGTTTTGCAGGTCAACACCGGTCACTTCCGGCAGCGCGCTCCAGTCCGCCTTGCTGTAGGTGGTATGCGGGACCGGTTTGGCGGTGTCTTTGTCGGTGCCATTGCACCCGGCCAGCAGCATGACAATCGGCAGCGCCCACGCCAGCGGCTTGAAAAGTGATCTCATCAGCGAGGTTCCTTCAAGAGTTGCCGAGGTCAAATAACCGTCGAGGCAACCCGTATATTTAATAGGGGTATTGGTCTTTGCGAGTGACACGAGGATACTGGCGACCGATTTTCGTGACGTGAAGCCACCATGACTTTTAAACAATGTTGCATTGTGTTGCTGGCCTGCCTGACGCTGTCGGCGTGTGGCGGCATTGATCCGGACTCACCGCTGGGTCAGCGTAAAGCGATTTTCAAACAAATGCTCAGTACCAGTGAAGAGCTGAGCGGCATGTTGAAGGGCCGGGTACCGTTTAACGGTCCGCGCTTTGCTGAAGCCGCCATGCAGCTCGATGCGCTGGCGTATCAGCCCTGGGCGCATTTCCCGCAGGTGAAGGACTCCGATAAAACCAGCGCCACCGACGCGGTCTGGCAGCAACAGGCACGGTTTGAAGCATTGGCCCGCGAGCTGGAAGCGGCGACAGGAGCGCTGGTGATCGCCAGCCAGCAGCAGCCGTACTCAGCCAGCAACCTGACGCCTGCGGTGCAGAAAGTTCAGGACACGTGCAGTGCGTGCCACAAGGCATTCAGGAATCACTGAGTGGGCACAATCCCTTGCCTCGCGATCTTTTGATTGTTTAAAAGATCGCGAGGCAAGCTCGCTCCTACAGGGCGGTTCAGCGACTTACTTGTCCAACTGATCCAGCGCTTCTTGCAGCTCTTTACGAGACTCGGCGAGCTTGGTTTTGCGCTTGTCGATTTTTTCCGGATCGCCTTTTTTCATGGCTTTGTCCAGGTCGGCCTGGCGCTTGCTAACTTCGTGCTTGGCGTCGAGCACCTTGTTTTCACGCTCTTTGCGCAGGCCTGCGTCGGTGCAGTTCGCCGTCACTTCGCTCAGGGCTTTTTCCAGGCCGGCCGCTTGGTTGCTGTTGCCGTGGGCGCGTGCCTGTTCAAGTTGCAGGGTGATGGCTTGTTTTTTAGCGGCGCAACCGGTCAGCTCTGGAGCAGGGTCGGCAGCCATCACAGGGGCGGCCAGCAGGCCGCAAACAGTCAAGAGAACAAGCGGTGAAAAACGTTTCATAAAAAGCTCCGTGACAAAAATAATGACAATAAACACAATTCAAAAACCCGGACGCAGCATACGCCTCGCGTAACGCTGTGGGCAGTTTCTAGTCGAAACCGGCAATTCCGGCAGGCCGTAACTGTTCACTTAAAGCCTGTACGTTCGGCTCACGCATAAATTCAGTCAATTGCGCAGCACGCTGGGCACCTATCCCGGCATATGCCTGCCAGGCCTGTTCATCGCGCGCGACCAGCGCTTGCCATGACTGCCCCAACGGCGCATCGCCGGTGGGCGGCAAGCCAAGGGCTTTTACCCATCGAGCAAACGGTTGTTGCCGCGCCGCGTGCACACTGGCGAGCAAACGTTCGCTGCTGCGCTCGCCGAAGCCGCCAATGTTAGCAAGCCGGGCGGCGTCCAGGGTCAACCAATCGAGCAGGTTATTGACCTCACCGGCTTGAATCAGCGTATTCCAGGTGCCGGGCCCGACAAACGGCATGGCCAACCCCTTCTTGCTGCTGAGCCAATTGAGCCGCGCCAAAAACTGACGTTCACAGCCCGGTGTTGCCGACCAGCAGCTCAAGGCATGGAAGTTATTGGGCTGGGGCGCCAGGACTTCAACTCGTTCACTGGCGCGCAAGGCCACGCTGTCGAGCCGGGGAATGGTCATGCCCGCCAGGCTGATGGCCACGTGGTCGCCGGGGCGAATATCCAGATCTTGCCAGCGTTGCAGCGAGCCCACGCTAATGCGTTTGATCGTGCGGTCATCAAGGCGCACCGGGGTCAGTTCCAACATGGGCGTGATGCGCCCGGTGCGGCCAATGTTGAACGTAACCTTACGTACTTCGCTCAGCGCCTGGGCGTGCGGGTATTTCCACGCGGCGGCCCAGTTGGGAGGTTTGGCTTGCCAACGCTCGGCGGCCGGGCGCTGACTTTGGCGCAACACCACACCATCGCTGGCGAACGGCAGCGGGGTGTTAAACCAATGCTCGCGCCAGTGCCGGGCGTGGTCCAGATGGTCGATGGGCTGGCTGTAGGTTTGGCTGTCGGTAAAGCCCAGTTCGGCCAAACGGGCCAGTCGCTCGCTTTGTGCGTGCGGGCCTTGGGGCCAATCCCATACGAACAGGCCAATGCCCTGGCCTTGTTCAGGGCTCAGCGCATGGCGGGCCATCAACCCGGCCACGGTGCTGCGCGCGTTGACGCTGCCCGCCTTGGCCTGAACATGGCCGGGCACCCGCCAATAGAGTTCACCTTGCAATAACATGTCCACAGGCTGTGGCAAGCGTTGCGGGATGGCGCTGATCACCTGTGCAGCCGCCGTCCAGTTCTGCCCGCTAAGCCCGTCGCCGCGGCTGATGACGTGCTGTAATTGGCCTTGCTGGTAGGTCAGGGTGACGGCCACGCCATCCACTTTGGGTTGTACCCACAGGTCCTGACGACCCTTGATCCAGCGTTCAACGGCGCGTTCATCTGCCAGCTTGGCCAGCCCGGTTTGCGCCACGGGATGAGCCATCGGGCCGCTTGCCGTTTGCAGTGGGTTATCCACAGCACGGCAGAGTTCCAGGCGGCTGCGCAGTTGGTCGTACACCGCATCGCTGACCAGAGAAACCCCCAAGCGGTGGTAACTGTCGTCCCACACCTTAAGTTGTTGGCGCAGGGCTTGCTCGTCGGCGCAGGGGTTGGCGAGGGTGTTGAAACTGAGACACGCGAGCAGAAGCCCACTGAAAACGCGGAGTATGGCCAGCATCATGAGCGTCCTTGCCCGGAGTGAACGCTTAAGGCTAGTGGAGGATGGCCGTGGCGCTTGGGCAGAAGATTGCCGGGTGTTTCTGTGGGAGCGGGCTTGCTCGCGATTCAGGCAGCGCGGTGTGTCAGACAAACTGCGTCGATGCCATCGCGAGCAAGCCCGCTCCCACAGGGGCAGATGTTGTGAGGCACAAAAAAGCCCCGGACAGTGACCTGTCCGGGGCTTCTGGCTTACTTACAAACCAGCGGCGGCGCGCAGTTCTTCAGCGCGGTCGGTACGCTCCCACGTGAACGTGGTGAAGGTATCGTTGCCAACGGTTTTGGTCTGCGGCGTGCGGCCGAAGTGACCGTAAGCGGCTGTTTCCTGGTACATCGGGTGCAGCAGGTCGAGCATGGTGGTGATGGCGTATGGACGCAGGTCGAACACTTCACGTACCAGCTTGATGATCTTGTCGTCAGAGATCTTGCCAGTGCCGAAGGTGTTCAACGAAATCGAAGTCGGTTGAGCGACGCCGATTGCGTAGGAAACCTGGATCTCGCAACGCTCAGCCAGGCCGGCAGCCACGATGTTCTTGGCCACGTAACGACCGGCGTAAGCCGCCGAACGGTCAACCTTGGACGGGTCTTTACCCGAGAACGCGCCGCCGCCGTGACGGGCCATGCCGCCGTAGGTGTCAACGATGATCTTGCGGCCGGTCAGGCCGCAGTCGCCCACCGGGCCACCGATGATGAACTGGCCAGTCGGGTTGATGTGGAACTGGGTGTCTTTGTGCAGCAGTTCAGCCGGCAGCACGTGCTTGACGATCAGCTCCATCACGCCTTCGCGCAGGTCGCTGTACGACACTTCCGGGTTGTGCTGGGTCGACAGCACGATGGCGTCAACGGCAACCACTTTACCGTTTTCGTAACGGCAGGTGACCTGGGACTTGGCGTCCGGGCGCAACCACGGCAGCAGGCCGGATTTACGGGCTTCAGCCTGACGCTGAACCAGTTGGTGCGAGAAGGTGATCGGTGCTGGCATCAGCACGTCGGTTTCGTTGCTGGCGTAGCCGAACATCAGGCCCTGGTCACCGGCGCCCTGATCTTCAGGCTTGGCGCGGTCAACACCCTGGTTGATGTCAGGGGACTGCTTGCCGATGATGTTCATGACACCGCAGGTCGCGCCGTCGAAACCGACGTCGGAGCTGGTGTAGCCGATGTCGGTGATCACGTCACGAACGATCTGTTCCAGGTCAACCCAGGCCGAAGTTGTGACTTCGCCTGCAATGATTGCCACGCCGGTTTTCACCAGAGTTTCGCAGGCCACACGGGCGTGCTTGTCTTCAGCAATGATGGCGTCCAGCACCGCATCAGAAATCTGGTCGGCGATTTTGTCCGGATGCCCTTCAGACACGGACTCGGAGGTGAAAAGGGAGTATTCGCTCATCTCGACGGTTTCCTAATATTTACCGATGGTGAGTGTCGCCAGCCGGCCGCTGAAAGTGGCGGACCTGAATCTGGAAACCATTACGTAAGCCTACATAGAGGCTTTCCCCGGGAACGAGTCCCGCAGCGGTGGCCCAATGGGCCAGATCATCTTGTTCAAAACCTAGCCACAGATCGCCGCAAGCCTCGCGGGCCCACGCCTGATTATGGCTACACAACTCTGTTACCAGCAGGCTACCGCCAGGTTTCAACAAGGTGGCCAGTTGCCTGAGTGCATCGGCCGGTGCCGCGAAATGGTGCAAGACCATGTTCACCACCACGCAATCGGCCTGCAGGTGCGCATCGTGCAGCGCGTCGGCCAAGAGCAGGCTGACGTTGTTCAGTGACTCGCGTTCACACAGCTGGCGGGCCAGCTCAAGCATTACCGAGCTGTTGTCCAGTGCCGTGACGTGCTGGAAGCGTTGGGCCAGGTCGGGCAAAAAACTGCCGTCTCCGGGGCCGACTTCAAGGGCCGTGGCGGCTGGGCTGAAGCTCTGTTTGTCGAGCAGCGTCAACACGCTGTCCCGATACTGTGGCACGCCAGCGATCAAGTCCTGTTGAGCTCGAAATTTCTCGGCGATACGCGAGAAAAAGTCCTGGCTGGCCGCTGCTCGTTGTCCATGTACGGCACTGATGCGCGCTTGCACGTCGGCGGGCAGGGTCAGATTGTCGACCTCTTCCAGCAATGCAGCATGCAACTTGCCGCCCAGCAGTTCGGTGTGGGGCAGGGCACGACGATAAAAAATGGCATTGCCTTCGCGACGCGTGGCCACCAGTTGTGCCTGGGACAACACCTTGAGGTGGTGGCTCATGCCTGACTGGCCGGTGGCAAATATGTGCGTCAGTTCCAGCACTCCAAATGAATCGTTGGCCAACGCGCGCAGCACATTGAGTCGCAGCGGGTCACCTCCGGCCTTGCACAGGGCGGAGAGCTCGTCGCAATCGTCATGGCGGATAGAAGGCACGCGTAAGTTCATGGGGGCGCAGTCTAGTTACCCGTCTCACACCTCGCAAGTTCAATATCAAAACTTTTTGATATTGATCGATAACCGGTTCGTTGGTCGGATGTCTTGCACTCAATAACGAAATGAAATGTCCGACCTTCAACAGGTTGAACGGTTAAGCGCATGAAAAACGCTTCAAGCGACTATCTGTCATTGCCCCGAAGGCGGTGGGTGAGGGAAAATGCTCACCTTTTTTCCGTTTCGATTTAACTTTCAATACCCAGGAGAACAGCGATGCCCAGCCGTCGTGAGCGTGCCAACGCCATTCGTGCACTCAGCATGGATGCCGTGCAAAAAGCCAACAGCGGCCATCCAGGTGCCCCTATGGGTATGGCGGATATCGCCGAAGTACTGTGGCGCGATTATCTGAAGCACAACCCGAGCAATCCTTCGTTCGCTGACCGTGACCGCTTCGTGCTGTCCAACGGCCACGGCTCGATGCTGATCTACTCGTTGTTGCACCTGACCGGCTATGACCTGTCGATCGACGATCTGAAAAACTTCCGCCAACTGCACAGCCGTACCCCGGGCCACCCGGAGTTCGGTTACACGCCGGGCGTTGAAACCACCACTGGCCCATTGGGTCAGGGCCTGGCCAATGCCGTGGGCTTTGCCCTGGCTGAAAAAGTCATGGGCGCGCAGTTCAACCGTCCTGGCCACAACGTTGTCGATCACCACACCTACGTGTTCCTGGGTGATGGCTGCATGATGGAAGGCATTTCCCACGAAGTTGGCTCGTTGGCCGGCACCTTGGGCCTGAACAAGCTGATCGCGTTCTACGACGACAACGGCATCTCCATTGATGGTGAAGTTGAAGGCTGGTTCACCGACGACACGCCAAAGCGTTTCGAAGCCTACAACTGGCAAGTGATCCGCAACGTTGACGGTCACGATCCGGAAGAAATCAAAACCGCCATCGACACCGCGCGTAAAAGCGACAAGCCAACGCTGATCTGCTGCAAAACCACCATCGGTTTTGGCTCGCCGAACAAGCAAGGCAAAGAAGATTGCCACGGTGCTCCACTGGGCAACGACGAAATCGCCCTGACCCGCACTGCGCTGAACTGGAACCACGGCCCGTTTGAAATCCCGGCCGATATCTACGCCGAATGGGATGCCAAGCAAGCCGGTGCTGCCGTTGAGTCCGAGTGGGACAAGCGCTTCGCTGCCTACGCTGCCGAGTTCCCGGAGCTGGCTGCAGAGCTGACCCGTCGCCTGAGCGGCCAACTGCCTGCTGACTTCGATGCCAAGGCCAGCGCCTACATCGCAGAAGTCGCGGCCAAAGGCGAAACCATCGCCAGCCGTAAAGCCAGCCAAAACACCCTGAACGCCTTTGGCCCGCTGCTGCCTGAACTGCTGGGCGGCTCGGCTGACCTGGCCGGTTCTAACCTGACCCTGTGGAAAGGCTGCAAAGGCGTGAGCGCTGAAGACGCCAGCGGTAACTACGTGTACTACGGCGTACGTGAGTTCGGCATGAGCGCCATCATGAACGGCGTAACCCTGCACGGTGGCCTGGTGCCTTACGGCGCGACCTTCCTGATGTTCATGGAATACGCCCGCAACGCCATCCGCATGTCGGCCCTGATGAAGCAGCGTGTGATCTATGTGTTCACCCACGACTCCATCGGTCTGGGCGAAGACGGCCCGACGCACCAGCCGGTTGAGCAATTGACCAGCCTGCGTACCACGCCGAACCTGGACACCTGGCGCCCATGCGATGCGGTGGAATCCGCAGCGGCCTGGAAATTCGCCCTGGAGCGCAACGACGGCCCGTCCGCGTTGATCTTCTCGCGTCAGAACCTCAACCACCAAACCCGTGATGCTGGCCAGATCGCCAACATCAACCGCGGTGGTTACGTGCTCAAGGACTGCGCAGGCGAGCCTGAGCTGATCCTGATCTCGGCCGGTTCCGAAGTCGGCCTGGCCGTTCAGGCGTACGAGAAATTGACCGAACAAGGCCGCAAGGTTCGTGTGGTGTCGATCCCGTGCACCAGCGTGTACGAAGCTCAAGATGCAGGCTACAAGCAGTCGGTTCTGCCGCTGCAAGTGAGCGCGCGTATTGCGATCGAAGCGTCCCATGCAGACTACTGGTACAAGTACGTGGGCCTGGAAGGCCGCGTGATCGGCATGACCACCTACGGCGAGTCGGCGCCTGCGCCTGCCTTGTTCGAAGAGTTCGGCTTCACCGTGGAAAACATCCTGGGTCAGGCTGAAGAGCTGCTGGAAGACTAAGCAATCCCCCCGTAGGAGCTGCCGAGGTACGAAGGCTGCGATCTTTTAAACATCAAAAGATCGCAGCCTGCGGCAGCTCCTACGGGGGATCGTTGTGTTTACACCCTGATAAGAGAACCCCATGCCTCAACTGCGTCCTTACAAAGTTGCACTCAACGGCTACGGCCGGATTGGTCGTTGCGTCTTGCGTGCGTTGTTTGAGCGAGGGGCGGCTGCCGGGTTTGAAATTGTTGCACTGAATGATTTGGCCGATATGGCCAGCCTCGAATATTTGACGCGCTTCGACTCCACCCATGGCCGGTTCCCCGGCGACATACGGATCGAAGGCGACTGCCTGCATATCAATGGCGACTGCGTGAAAGTGTTCCGCAGTGCCACCCCCGAAGGTATCGACTGGGCCGCGCTGGGCGTGGATCTGGTGCTGGAATGCTCCGGCGTCTATCACTCCCGTGCCGACGGCCAGCGCTTTCTCGATGCCGGGGCACCCCGTGTACTGTTCTCGCAGCCAATGGCCAGCGAAGCTGATGTCGACGCGACCATCGTGTATGGCGTCAACCAGCACACCCTCACCGGCGACGAGCGCCTGGTGTCCAACGCCTCGTGCACCACTAACTGCGGCGTGCCGCTGTTGCGCCTGCTCGACGAAGCGTTCGGCCTTGAGTACGTATCGATTACCACGATCCACTCGGCCATGAATGACCAGCCGGTGATTGATGCCTACCACCATGAAGACCTGCGTCGTACACGCTCGGCGTTTCAGTCGGTGATTCCGGTGTCCACCGGCCTCGCCAAAGGTATTGAGCGTTTATTGCCGGAACTTGCCGGGCGGATTCAAGCCAAAGCCGTACGTGTGCCGACCCTGAATGTGTCATGTCTGGACATTACCTTGGTCACGGCGCGTGACACCGACGCCACCGAAGTTAACCGTGTACTGCGCGAGGCGGCGACCAGCGGCCCGCTCAAAGGCCTGTTGGCGTACACCGAGTTGCCGCACGCCAGTTGCGATTTTAACCACGACCCGCATTCGGCCATCGTCGATGCCAGCCAGACCCGCGTTTCCGGCCCACGGCTGGTGAACCTGCTGGCTTGGTTCGACAACGAATGGGGTTTTGCCAATCGAATGATCGATGTGGCCGAGCACTATTTGCACATCACTCACCCTAAACCCGCTCTCTAACATTAGAAACTCAGGAACTGCGACCCATGACCGTGTTGAAGATGACCGACCTCGATCTCCAAGGTAAGCGCGTACTGATCCGCGAAGACCTCAACGTCCCGGTAAAGGACGGTGTTGTCGCCAGCGATGCGCGCATCCTTGCTTCGCTGCCGACCATCAAGCTGGCCCTGGAAAAAGGCGCAGCGGTTATGGTCTGCTCGCACCTGGGGCGTCCGACTGAAGGCGAGTTCTCGGCCGAGAACAGCCTCAAGCCAGTCGCTGACTACCTGAGCAAAGCCCTGGGCCGCGAAGTGCCGCTGGTCAGCGACTACCTGAACGGCGTCGACGTTAAAGCGGGCGACATCGTGTTGTTCGAAAACGTGCGCTTCAACAAGGGCGAAAAGAAAAACGCTGACGAACTGGCCCAGCAATACGCCGCCCTGTGCGACGTGTTCGTGATGGACGCTTTCGGTACAGCGCACCGCGCTGAAGGCTCGACCCACGGCGTTGCCAAGTTCGCCAAGGTTGCCGCTGCGGGCCCGTTGCTGGCTGCTGAACTGGAAGCGCTGGGCAAAGCCCTGGGCGCCCCGGCCAAGCCAATGGCGGCCATTGTTGCCGGCTCCAAGGTGTCGACCAAACTCGAAGTGCTGAACAGCCTGAGCCAGATCTGCGACCTGCTGATCGTTGGCGGCGGCATTGCCAACACATTCCTGGCGGCTGCCGGCCACCCGGTAGGCAAATCGCTGTACGAACCCGACCTGCTGGACACTGCCCGCGCCATCGCGGCCAAGGTCAACGTGCCGCTGCCAACCGACGTTGTGGTTGCCAAGCAATTTGCAGAATCAGCCGAAGCGACCGTCAAACTGATCGGCGACGTGGCCGCTGACGACATGATCCTGGACATTGGTCCGCAAACTGCAGCGCACTTCGCTGACCTGCTGAAATCGTCCAAAACCATTCTGTGGAACGGTCCGGTAGGCGTGTTCGAGTTTGACCAGTTCGGCAACGGCACCAAAGTGTTGGCCCAGGCCATTGCTGACAGCGAAGCCTTCTCGATTGCTGGCGGTGGCGACACCTTGGCAGCCATCGACAAATACGGCATTGCTGATCAAATTTCGTACATCTCTACAGGTGGCGGTGCCTTCCTGGAGTTCGTTGAAGGCAAGGTACTGCCTGCTGTTGAAATTCTGGAAAGCCGCGCCAAAGCCTGACTATGACTCAGGCCCTGAAAGGAAGCATGGACATGGTCAAGTTGTTACCGCTGTTGATAGTTGCGGGCTTTTTGGCCGGTTGCGCCGGTTCGGCCCCGCCGCCGGCAGAGGCCGCCACTCCCGAAGAGAGTGGTTGCTACCAGGCCGACTGGCAGGCGCAGAGCGTGCCGCTGGTCAATAAACGCTCAGGGCCTGAAGCGCTGGAAAAATACGAGACCCCGCAAGCCTCAAAAGGGCGCGGGTGCCCTTGAGGCTAATACTGTAGGAGCGAGCTTGCCTCGCGATCTTTTGAATTTTTAAGAGATCGCGAGGCAAGCTCGCTCCTGCATAGGGCCGACCAGCCAGGGCTGGAGCTGTAACGTTTCAGCCGCATCGAATTCGCAGCACCGGGGCCAACCCCCGATCTGCAATAACTTGAATCGCAGCCGCCGCTACGGCAGGCTTGCACGATTAACGACCCTTGTCCGGGAGAGACACACACAATGGCACTTATCAGCATGCGCCAGATGTTGGACCACGCCGCCGAATTCGGCTACGGCGTTCCAGCCTTCAACGTCAACAACCTTGAGCAGATGCGCGCGATCATGGAAGCCGCTGACAAGACTGACTCCCCGGTGATCGTTCAGGCTTCGGCCGGTGCGCGCAAGTACGCAGGTGCGCCGTTCCTGCGTCACCTGATTCTGGCGGCCATCGAAGAATTCCCGCATATCCCGGTGTGCATGCACCAAGACCACGGCACCAGCCCTGACGTCTGCCAGCGCTCCATCCAGCTGGGCTTCAGCTCGGTCATGATGGACGGCTCGCTGGGCGAAGACGGTAAAACCCCTACCGACTACGACTACAACGTTCGCGTGACTCAGCAAACCGTTGCCATGGCGCACGCTTGCGGTGTGTCGGTTGAAGGCGAGCTGGGCTGCCTGGGTTCCCTGGAAACCGGCATGGCGGGCGAAGAAGACGGTATCGGCGCTGAAGGCGTTCTGGATCACAGCCAAATGCTGACCGACCCGGAAGAAGCCGCAGACTTCGTAAAACGCACCCAAGTGGACGCCCTGGCCATCGCCATCGGCACTTCCCACGGCGCTTACAAGTTCACCAAGCCACCTACCGGCGACGTGTTGGCGATTGACCGCATCAAAGAAATCCACAAGCGCATCCCCAATACTCACCTGGTAATGCACGGTTCGTCTTCGGTGCCACAAGAGTGGCTGGCGATCATCAACCAGTACGGCGGCGACATCAAAGAAACCTACGGCGTGCCGGTTGAAGAAATCGTTGAAGGCATCAAGTACGGCGTGCGCAAGGTCAACATCGACACCGACCTGCGTCTGGCCTCGACTGGCGCCATGCGTCGCCTGATGGCAACCAACCCAAGCGAGTTCGACCCGCGCAAGTTCTTCGGCGCTACCGTAACGGCCATGCGCGACGTGTGCATCGCCCGTTACGAAGCCTTCGGCACCGCTGGCAATGCCTCGAAGATCAAGCCGATCTCCCTGGAAGCCATGTACCAGCGTTACCTCAAAGGTGAGCTGAACGCCAAGGTCAACTAAGCCTTAAGCGTCATGAAAAAGCCCGCAGCGATGCGGGCTTTTTTGTGCCTGGTACACGGATTCATCTGTAGGAGCGAGCTTGTCTCGCGATCTTTTAAACGATCAAAAGATCGCGAGGCGTGCTCGCTCCTACAAGGTGTGGTGTATTTTTTCGGGATCTATGCCGTTGCCCTTGAGCAGGGCGTCCACCAGTGAGCGGGCCATCTCGACCGAGTGCACCAGCGACCACACCAGCCCGCGCTCGATGCCGCTGGCCATTTCGGTGATTTCATCCGACACCTCTTCTGCCCCCTTGAGCATGATCGACACGTGCTGCAAAGCTTGCAGGGCGCGAACATCTGCCAGCACGGCAAACGGTGACTCAGGGCTGATGCCTTGCGCTAGTGTCGGCTGCAAGGTCTCCAGGTCTACGGGAGGGTCTTCGCGCAGGCGTTTGAGCAGGTCTTGGGTTGCATCATCGTGCAGATGATCATCACGCTGAATGCGTTTTGCTTTAGGACCGTCGGGCGTCGTCTTTTTCATGTCTCTTCCACGGGGATCATCGGCGACTCAAGAAGATAGCCCCCGGCCTTTCCATGCGGCAAGCAGCGCTTGCGGTCCCCACGCTTTCTCGGAAGTGTCCGCCTCTTGGCAACGTAAACGTCTGACAAGGTAGCCATAAAAGCTGGATTCGCTACACTGGCGAACTTTTACGCTGTGCGTTGGCGCCCCATGACCGTTCTCAAATACCTTCAGGCATACCCCCAATCGTTGCAGGATCAAGTGCGCCAATTGATCGAGCGCGACCAATTGGGCAGCTACCTGAACGAGCGTTATCCACAGCGCCATGCGGTGCAGAGCGACAAGGCCTTGTATGCCTACGCGCACGAGATCAAACAGGAATACCTGCGCAACGCGCCGTCCTTTGACAAGGTGCTGTTTGATAACCGCCTCGACCTCACCCACCGTGCGCTGGGCTTGCACACGACTATTTCGCGGGTGCAAGGTGGCAAGCTCAAGGCCAAGAAAGAACTGCGCGTGGCCTCGTTGTTCAAGGAAGCTGCGCCAGAGTTCTTGAAGATGATCGTGGTGCACGAACTGGCGCACCTCAAAGAGTCCGACCACAACAAGGCGTTCTACAAACTGTGCGAACACATGCTGCCGGGTTATCACCAGCTGGAGTTTGACCTGCGGGTGTACCTGACCTGGCGCGATGCCCGCACTTAACCGTAGGAGCGAGCTTGCCTCGCGATCTTTTGATCGTTTAAAAGCTCGCGAGGCAAGCTCGCTCCTACAGGTGGCGTACTACATAACGGGAGTTCTGAATGGAAGTCAGTAAAACCAAAAGCAGTTTTTACCGGCGTTTGTACGTGGCCTGGTTGATCGACAGCCAAACCGCCAGCAGTGTGCCAGCGCTGACCGATGTCACCGGCATGCCGCGCCGCACGGCCCAGGACACCATTGCCGCCCTGGCCGATCTGGACATCGTGTGTGAGTTTGAACAACAGGACGGCGCCCGCAACCATGCCGGGCGCTACCTGATTCACAGCTGGGGGCCGATCGACAAAGCCTGGGTCGGCCAGCACCTGGAGAAGATCAAGCAGGTGCTCGGTTACCCTTAAGCCCGGCGCATGCCGATGTGCGGGATGTCATCTTCAAGGTACGTCTCGCCTTCGGCCCGAAACCCGTGCTGCTCATAAAATGGCTGCAAGTGCGCTTGCGCGGACATGAAAATCGGTTGCCCGGACCAATACTCTTCGATGTTTTCCAGCGCCACTTCCAGCAGGCGGTGCCCAAGCTTTTGCCCGCGGCCTTGGGGTGCAATGATCACCCGGCCAATGACCACGTCGCCGCCTAGGGATTCGGGGTCGAGCAAGCGGGCGTAGGCCACCAGCTTGTCGTCTTGCCAGCCCATCACGTGCAGCGTATCGCCCGACAGGTCTTGGCCGTCGACATCTTGATACGCGCATTTCTGTTCAACGACGAAGACTTCCGAGCGCAGCTCCAGAATGGCGTAGAGCTGTTCTTTGCCCAGATCGTCGTGGTGTTTGCAGAGCCAGTCAGTGGTCACGGTGTTGTCCTTGTTATCGAAACGATGGCCCGATAGTAGGCGTGATACTGACTGGCGCCAAGCTGCGATAAATCCTACGGAGCTTTGACCAAATGTGCAGCTAGGGTGCGCAATGGGCCGAGTTGACGGCAGATCAGCGCCAACTGGGTTTGCACCAGCCGCAGGTTCTCATCAATGTCATCCGGCATCTGCTCCAGCTCATTGGCCAGTTTTTCTTCCTCATCGCTTTGCACCGGCACCGGCAGCTTGGCGCTCAAGCCTTGGGCAATCTGGTCGATGCTGTCAGCAATGCGCCGCCCGGCGCCTTCGATCAACTGCTCGCGCAGCTCTGCCGGCAGCTCAGTGCCGCGATGCGCGCCCAGCCCCGACAAATAACTGAGCAAGGTGTGCGAGAGCACCAGAAAGCGGAAGCCCATGTCGGCGTCCTTACGGAAATGCCCCGGCTCCATCAGCATGTTGGCCAGCGTGGTCGACAGCGCCGCATCGGCGTTGTGGGCGTTACGCCGGGCCAGACGATAGGCCAGGTCGTCACTTTTGCCCTGGGCGTATTGCTGGAGGATCTGGCGCAGGTACTGGCTGTTGCAGCTCAAGGTATTGGCCAGCGCCTGATTGAGCCGACGGCCCTGCCAGTCCGGCAAGAACAGGAACACCGCTGCCGCCGCAATCACGCTGCCCACCAGGGTATCGAACAGCCGTGGCAAGAACAGCCCGTAACCGTCGCCCACCTGGTTGAAGCAGAACAGAACCATCAAGGTAATGGCGGCGGTGCTCAAGGTGTAACGCGTGGTGCGGTTGGTAAAGAACACCACCCCGGCCACTACCGCAAACAGCGACTGAATGATGGGGTTGGGGAACAGGTCGAACAGCGCCCAGCCCACCGCCAGACCAATGGCCGTGCCGATGATCCGCTGGCTGAACTTGCGCCGCGTCGCGCCGTAGCTTGGCTGGCAGACAAACAGCGTGGTGAGGATGATCCAGTAGCCCTGGCTTGGGTGAATCCAGTGCACCATGCCAAAACCGATGCTCAGCGCCAAAGGCAGGCGCAGGGCATGGCGAAAGATCAGCGACGTCGGTGTGAGGTGCTGACGCAGGCGCGACCACACGTCCTTGAGGTTGCGCGGCGAACGGTCCAACAGGCTGCTGTCGGTGGCATCGGCCAGGGCGTCGGGGTTGCTCGCATCGCTGAGCAAACGGTCCAGCGTGCCGAGGTTGGCCGCCAGCGCGCGCAGTGAGCGCAGCAGCCCGCGCCAGGCCGGATTGCTCTGGATGCGCAAGTGTTCGAGGGAGGCGTGCAAGTCGCCCAAGGCCTCGGCAAAACTGTCGTCATAGACAAACGGCTGGCGTAGCTTGATCGACTCCGACAGGCGCTGGCAGGCCACGCCTTGTTGGCGCAGCAGGCGTTGGCAACGGAACATCACGTCACTGTGGAAGAACGCGTCGGCGAGTGCGTTGTACGGGTAGTGCGACGAGCTGGCGCGTTCGTGAATGTCTTGCGCGAGGAAGTACAGCTTGAGGTAACGGCTGATTTTCGAGCCCGGCCGCGAGTTGCCAACCCGGTGCAAAATGATCTCTTTGGCGGTGTTGAGCGCGGCCACCACGCGGCCGTTTTGCCGGGCCAGTTCCAGGCGGCCTGCTTCTACATCCAGTTTGCGCACCGGTTCGAACAGTGCCGACTTGAGCTTGAGGTACAAGCCCAGTTCCCAAAACAGCCGCGCCAGGCTTTGCTGCACCGGCTGGTTGGAAAACAGCGCCTGCCACAGCACCGAGAGCAGCCCGTACCAGGCCGCACCGGCCACCAGCAACAGCGGCTCGTGCCAGAAATCGGTGACTTCGCCACCGCGCTGGTCCACGCCGATCATGGTGTACACGGCCAGAATCAACGTGGCCGAGGCAATCGCCCCGTACCGTTCACCCAGCGCCCCGAGCATGGTCAGGGCAAAACTGGCCAGGGCCAGCGCGATGACCAGCAGCCAAGGGTAGGGGAAGAGTAATTCGACACTGAGCGCCGAGGCGCTGAAGCACACCAGCGTGACCAGCAACGCATTCAGGCGGCCTTGCCAGCTGTCATCGGTTTCGGCCAGGGCGCTGGCAATAATCCCCAGGAACAAAGGAATCAGCAGCGACATCTCGTCCTGATACCAGCAAAAAGCCATGCTGCCGGTCAGGGCGATGAACACCCGGACGCTGTAACTGAACTTGTCCCGCGCCCACAAGCGGCGCAGTGATTGGCTGAAAGAGGTCGATGACATGGCCTACCAAGGCTAGCGTTAAAGTTGAGAGATAAGGTATAGGAGCGGCAAGCTACAAGCTACAAGCTACAAGCTACAAGCTACAAGCTATAAGCGGCAAGATGAAACACTGCGCCCCTCTTGCCGCTTGTAGCTTGTAGCTGCTTCACTTACACGTACTGCGCGGCGGCATACCCCGACGCCCACGCCCACTGGAAGTTGAAACCGCCCAGGTGGCCGCTCACATCCAGCACTTCGCCGACAAAATACAGCCCCGGGCTTTTCAGCGATTCCATGGTCTTGGACGACACTTCGCGGGTGTCCACGCCGCCCAGCGTAACTTCGGCGGTGCGATAGCCTTCGGTCCCGGCGGGCACGACGGTCCAGCACGCCAGCTTGTTGGCCACGTCGGCCAGTTCACTTGGGGTGTATTGCTTCATGGGTTTGGACACGAACCAATGTTCGGCCAGCAAGTTGGCCATCTTCTTGGTGAAGATTTCCCCGAGCAGGGTTTTCAGTTCGCTGTTCGGGCGTTCGGCCTGTTGCGCTTGCAGCCAGCTCAGCGCGTCCAGATCCGGCAACAGGTTGATCTCAACCGTGTCACCGCTGTTCCAGAACGACGAAATCTGCAAAATCGCCGGGCCGCTCAGGCCGCGGTGGGTGAACAGAATGTTCTCGCGAAAACTCTGATCGTTGCAGCTCACCAGGCAGTCCACCGAGGTGCCCGACAGTTCGCTGCAAATCTCTTTGAGCTGATCGGTAATGGTGAACGGCACCAGCCCTGCGCGGGTCGGCAGCAAGGTGTGGCCAAACTGCTTGGCCACTTGGTAACCAAACCCGGTGGCGCCCAGCGTCGGGATCGACAAGCCGCCGGTGGCGATCACCAGCGACTGGCAGTTCAACTGATCCAGCGTGGTCTTGAGGCTGTAACCGCTGTCGGTTTTTTCGATCTGCTCAACCGAGGTGTCCAGGTGCAGGCTGACACCGGCTTGCTGGCACTCGCTGAGGAGCATCTCAAGGATGTCGCTGGACTTGTTATCGCAAAACAGCTGGCCGAGTTTTTTCTCGTGGTAAGGCACGCCGTGCTTGCTCACCAGTTCGATGAAATCCCATTGGGTGTAGCGGGCCAGCGCTGATTTGCAGAAGTGCGGGTTCTGCGACAGGAAGTTACCCGGCTCGGTGTACATATTGGTGAAATTGCAGCGACCACCGCCCGACATCAGGATTTTTTTGCCCGCCTTGTTGGCGTGGTCGATCAGCAACACCTTGCGCCCACGCCCGGCAGCGGTCAGCGCGCACATCAAACCTGCGGCGCCAGCGCCAATAATCACAACGTCGGTGGTACGCAAAGCGGTGTCCTCAAAACTTCAGATAATCGTGTAGGAGCGAGCTTGTCTCGCGATCTTTGCTTTTAAAAATCAAAAGATCGCGAGGCAAGCTCGCTCCTACAGGGGGGGGGTTACAACACCCGAACGCGCAGCGAGCGGCCTTTGATTTTGCCTTCGCTCAAGCGCTGGCAAGCCTGCTTGGCAACGGTGCGATCCACGGCCACGTAGGCCTGGAAGTCAAAGATCGCGATTTTGCCGACCTGGGCACCGGGGATGCCTGCGTCGCCGGTCAAGGCACCCAGAATGTCGCCCGGGCGGACTTTGTCTTTGCGGCCTGCGCCGATCACCAGAGTGCTCATGGCGGGCAGCAACGGGGCGCCGCCCTTGGAGGTCAGGGTGTCCAGCGATTCCCAGTTCAGCGGGGCCTTTTGCAGTTGCTCGATGGCCTGGGCGCGGTGCGCTTCAGACGGTGCCACCAGGCTGATCGCGATGCCTTTTTCGCCTGCACGGCCGGTACGGCCAACGCGGTGAATGTGGATCTCCGAATCACGCGCCAACTCAACGTTGATCACCATGTCCAGCGCGTCGATGTCCAGACCACGGGCGGCCACGTCAGTGGCAACCAGCACCGAGGTCGAGCGGTTGGCGAACATCGCCAGCACTTGATCGCGGTCGCGCTGTTCCAGATCGCCGTGCAGGCCAACCGCCGAAATGCCCTTGGAGGTCAGGTGGTCAACGGTTTCTTGCACCTGCTGCTTGGTAAAGCAGAACGCCACGCACGACTGCGGACGGAAGTGCCCCAGCACTTTGGTCACGGCGCTCATGCGCTCGTCGGGTGCGATTTCGTAGAAACGCTGCTCGATCTGGCTGTCCGTGTGCAGCGCTTCAGCCTTGACTTGCTGCGGGTCGCGCATGAACTTGGAGGCCAACTGCTTGATGCCCACCGGGTAAGTGGCCGAAAACAGCAGGGTCTGGCGACGTGCCGGGGTCTGCACAATGATGTCTTCGATGGCGTCGTAGAAACCCATGTCGAGCATGCGGTCGGCTTCGTCGAGCACCAGCGTGTTCAGACCGTCGAGCACCAGCGAACCTTTGCGCAAGTGTTGCTGGATACGCCCCGGCGTGCCGACAATGATGTGCGCGCCGTGTTCCAGCGAGCCGATTTGCGGGCCGAACGACACGCCGCCACACAGGGTCAGCACTTTGATGTTGTCTTCGGCGCGGGCCAGACGGCGGATTTCCTTGGCCACCTGGTCAGCCAGTTCGCGGGTAGGGCAAATCACCAGCGCCTGGCAGCCGAAGTAGCGCGGGTTGATCGGGTTCAGCAGGCCGATGCCGAAGGCGGCGGTTTTGCCGCTGCCGGTCTTGGCCTGAGCGATCAGGTCCATGCCTTTGAGGATCACCGGCAAGCTCTGCGCCTGAATCGGCGTCATCTGGGCATAACCGAGGGAGTCGAGGTTAGCCAGCATGGCGGCGGACAGGGGGAGCGTGTTGAAAGCGGTGGCAATGGTGGTCACGGGACTGGCCTGCAAAACAAAATGTCGCGCAGTGTAACAGCCCGTTGCCCAATGCCCGAACATTCTGGACGAGAAGTCACCAAGGATTCTGTAGGAGCGAGCTTGTCTCGCGATCTTTTGATCTTTTTAAAAGATCGCGAGGCAAGCTCGCTCCTACAGAGTGAACGGGTTAATGATCCAGCTCATGCTCCGAGTTGGCTTTGGGCTTGCGCCCATCCTGCGGTGACAGTTGCAAGAATATCGCCGCCGCCAGCATGGCCATGATGCCGACGGTCAGGAACGTCAACTGGAACGCCCCCAGCACGGTGTGCACGTCGTCACCGGCGCCGTCACCCGAGAACCCGCCCAGCAAGGCACCGGCACAGGCAACCCCAAGGCTCAACGACAACTGCGCCACCACCGAGAGCAAGCTGTTGCCACTGCTGGCGCTGGCATCGTCCAGGTCGATCAAGGTCACGGTGTTCATGGCAGTGAACTGCAGCGAGTTGATGGCCCCCAAAATCGCCAGCATCGTCAGCAGCAGCGGGTACGGGGTTTGAGCCGTGACCAGGCCCATGCTGGCCAGCATGATGCCGAGTGCCAGTGTGTTGCCGGTCAGGATCGTGCGATAGCCCAGACGTTCGATCAACGGCCGTGCGCCCCACTTGGCCAGCATGGCGGCGGCTGCCAGTGGCAACATGCTCATGCCGGCGTCTGACGGTGAGTAGCCCAGCGCCACTTGCAGCAGCAACGGCACCAGAAACGGCAAGGCGCCGCTGCCCAGGCGGGCAAACAGGTTGCCCAAAATGCCCACGGCAAAGGTCTTGGTTTTAAACAGCGTCGGGGAAAACAGCGGGTTGCTGATGTTGGCGGCCCGCAGCCAGTACGCCGCCAGGCACGCCAGCCCGGCAAACAGCAGCAACATGACCCGCAGGTGCGGCATGTGCAGTTCGCCCAGGCCTTCCATGGCAATGGTGATAAACACCATGGCCGCGCCAAACAGTAAGAAGCCCCAGGCATCGAAGCGTGAGCGCCCGTCGCCGCGCAAGTCGGGGATCATTTTCCAGACCGCCCAGCAGCCGAGCATGCCCACCGGCAGGTTGATCAAAAAGATCCAGTGCCAGCTCAGGTACTGCACCATCCAGCCGCCCAGGGTGGGGCCGATCAGCGGGCCGAGCAGGCCGGGGATGGTAATAAAGCCCATGATCCGCACCAGTTCTGAACGCGGGTAGGCCTTAAGCACCACCAGCCGCCCGACCGGCACCATCAAGGCACCGCCCAGGCCTTGAAGCACACGGGCGGCGATCAATTCGTTGAGCGTGCCGGACAAGGCGCACAGCAGCGAACCTAGGCTGAACAGCAAAATGGCGCTGAAGAAGATTTTTTTGGTGCCGAAGCGGTCAGCGATCCAGCCCGAGGCCGGGATCAGCAAGGCCACTGTGAGCATGTAGGCAACGATCACCCCTTGCATGCGCAGCGGGTTTTCCTTGAGGTCGCTGGCCATGGCCGGCAGTGCGGTGTTGAGGATCGTGCCGTCGAGCGACTGCATGAAGAACGCGATGGCCACTACCCAAGGCAACCACCGTAAAATTTCGGGCGTGAGAACCGGACGTTCGGGCATAGGACCTCTTGTTGTGATCATTCAAAAACCTGTGGGAGCGGGCTTGCTCGCGATGCAGGCGACTCGGTATGCCTGCATCATCGTGCCGCTGCCATCGCGAGCAAGCCCGCTCCCACAATTTGGAGTGATGCTGCCTCTTACAACGTGAGCGTGAGTTTTTTGACCACTGCACCCGGCAATAGATTCGATGCAGTCTGGCGTTGGTCGTAGGTGCTGGCCGAGACCAGCAACTCCCGCTCTGCCGTCAGTGCTTCTAGCTGCGAACCCAGCAGGCTGTACACGCTGTCATCAAACCGCATGGTGTTGACCGGGGCCTTGATCTCGCCGTCTTCGACCCAGAACGTGGCGAACCGGGTCATGCCGGTCAGGCGTGCTGCTGGTTGATCAGAGTAGTTCAAGTACCACAGGTTGCTGATGTACAACCCGGTGCCCAACTGCTTGAGGATGTCGGCTTGCGCCAGTTGCCCGGCCGCCATCGCCAGTGCGCTGGGTGCTTCGCTGCCCGGCGCGCCGTTGACCTTGAGGCCGTATTCGGCCGCGCTGCGCGAGCTCACCAGTTGCTCGGCGGCCTTGCCGTGTTTGACCAGCGACAAGTCCTGGCGCGGGTAGCCTTCGCCGGAAAACGCCGGGCTTAACGACTGGCTCACGTGTTCGTCCAGCGATACCAGCGGGCTCAGCTCGGCATCACCGCCATAGAGCTTTTGCAGCGGGCTGTATTTGCTGGCCAGCGCCTGCGCCGAGAAGCCGCCCCAGCAGAGCATGCTCATGACTTCTTCCAGTGCCGCGGGGGCCAGGTAAGCGCGGTACTCGCCGGGGGCCAGCACGTGGGCCGGGCGGTCGAGAAACGCCAACTGCTCGCGGGCCAGTTGCATGCGCTGGGCGAAGCGCTCGCTGTCCCACTGGGCACCGGCGTAGCTGGCTTTAACCGCTTGGCCGTTGCTGTGGAACAGGCTCCAGTCAAAGTTGAAACTGTTGGCCTCATGCCAGCCCAGCGCGCCTTGCGAACTGGCGTAGCCGTAGCTGATCGGGCCGCTGGCGTAGAAACCGACCAGATCGACCCCGTGGGCGGCGCGGCGGATTTCATCCAGCACCTGCGCGGTGTCCGGCAACGCTTCGGCCTGCTCGGTGTGGCTGTGCCACGGCTCGGGGTTGAGCAGCAGGTACGGGTCGACCGGCAGCAGCGGCACGGTGTCGCGCAGTTGTTTCAGCGCATCGGCCACGCGTTGTTGGTCAACCGCAGGCTCACCGGCCAGGGTCACGTTGACGCTGGCATGGCGGCCTTCGTTGATCAGCTTGAGGCTAAGGCTGGCTTGCTGAACCACGCCGGCCTGGCGCACTTTGCCCTTGTTGAAGCGAATAAATTCCGAGGTTTCGGCGTTGTAGCCCACGGTGAACTGCTCGGGGCTGACCAGCGCCTTGCGCAGCCACGCCACCAACCCTTCGAACTGCTCGGCCTGACTCATTGGCGTACCCATCAGGCATCCCCTCCAAACACATCAATTTGACTGAACACACAGGCCGGGGACGCGTGCCCCACGCGGATCACCTGGTTGGGTTCACCTTTGCCGCAGTTGGGCGTGCCCAGCACTTTAAAGGTGCTGGCGTCGCCCACGGCGCTGAGGTTGCGCCAGAACTGCTCGGAAATACCCCGGTAATTGGGGTTTTTCACCACACCTTTGAGTTCGCCATTTTCGATCAACTGGCCCCATTCGCAGCCGAACTGGAACTTGTTGCGGGCATCGTCAATCGACCACGAGCGGTTGTTGGCCATCAAAATGCCGTGCTCGATGCCGCCAATCAACTGCGCCATGGACTGATCGCCCGGCTCGATATTGAGGTTGGCCATGCGGTCAATCGGGGCGCGGTTCCAGCTGCACGCGCGGCTGTTGGCCACGCCTTCGAGGCCTGCGCGGAACTGCGACAGCGCGCCGCCCAGCGGGCGCAGGAGCAGACCTTCGCGGATCAAGAATTCTTTGCTGGCCGGGGTGCCGTCATCGTCAAAGCTGTAACTGGCGAGCTGCTCGGGAATCGTCGGGTCGAACGTCACGTTAAGCAGTTTGGAGCCGTATTGCAGGCTACCGAAGTCGCTGGTTTTGACGAAGCTGGTGCCGGCGTAATTGCGCTCGTCGCCCAAGATCCGGTCCAGCTCCAGCGGGTGGCCGATGGACTCGTGGATCTGCAGGATCATCTGGTCGGGCATCAGCAGCAGGTCGCGGGTGCCTTGCGGGGTGTTGGGGGCGAGCAGCAATTGCAGCGCCTGGTCGGCCACCGTGGGGCCTGCGCCGATCAGCCCGCAGCGGCGGATCACATCGGCGCCGCCTTGCTGGCCAAAATTATCGCGGCCCAGGGTGCGGCTTTGGCTGTCTTGGCCGTCGTAGGCGGTCACGCTCATGCCGGGGAAGACAAAACGTTGCGCCTGGCGCAGCTCGGCGCCTGCGCTGTTGAGGTAGATCTGCTCGACGTGGGTCAGCCCCAGCGAGGCGACCCAACTCACCAGTCGCTCGTCTTTGGGCACGGCGGCCGACTCGGCGCCCAGCAGCGCATAGCAGTCGCTTAGGGACGGGAACGCCTGATCGAGATCGGGCGAGCAGTAATCAGACTTGGCGTTGGACACCGGCTCGTGGCTCAGGTCGAGCAGCGCGTGGTCGGCGATCAACCGGGCCTGGGCTTCGGCACGTTCCAGCGCAGCTTGCAGCCCCGCCTGGGATAAATCGTTGGTGGCCGCGTAGGCTTCCACGCCCTTGAGCCGGACGGTCAGCATTGCCCCTTGATCGTGGTTGAAATAAGGCGGTTCTGCGACGTTCTTGCGTACCGACAGGTATTGCCCGGATTCACGTACATAACGCAGCGAAAAGAACTCGGCTCGGGTACGCAGGGCGGCGAAGCGCTGCTTGAGCTGAGGGTGGAAATCGAACATGCACGGACCTCCGAAAGCGGGAAATCGGGTGTACAGCGGGGAGTGAGACGCGAAACGAGGCCCTAGAGTAGGCCTGCGCAGAGGTGGGGGCAAGCGGGGGAGAATGAAACGTCATGGATCTGTAGGAGCGAGCTTGTCTCGCGATCTTTTAAACGATCAAAAGATCGCGAGGCAAGCTCGCTCCTACAGTTATTGCGGTGTTACTGCGCGGTACGGCTCACTTCACGCAGGGGCTTGCCACGCACCGGGGCATCACCTGCGACGTAGTAGTCGGCGGTGCTGCGCGGCAATGGCTGGCGGCCACGGATCTTGTCGGCGATTTTCTCGGCGATCATGATCGTCGGCGCGTTCAGGTTACCGGTGGTGATCAACGGCATGATCGAGGCATCGACCACACGCAGGCCTTGCAGGCCATGCACGCGACCTTCGCCATCAACCACGGCCATCTCGTCGGTACCCATTTTGCACGAGCAGGACGGGTGGAAGGCCGTTTCGGCGTGTTCACGGATAAACGTGTCCAGCTCTTCGTCGGTCTGCTTGTCGATGCCCGGGCTGATTTCGCGGCCACGGTAAGCGTCCAGTGCCGGCTGCTGCATGATTTCACGGGTCAGGCGGATGCCGTCGCGGAACTCTTGCCAGTCTTGCTCGGTGGACATGTAGTTGAACAGGATGCTCGGGTATTCACGCGGGTCGCGGGACTTCACGTTGACCCGGCCACGGCTCGGCGAACGCATGGAGCCCATGTGCGCCTGGAAGCCGTGCTCTTTCACACCGTTGCTGCCGTTGTAGTTAATCGCTACCGGCAAGAAGTGGTACTGAATGTTCGGCCAGTCGAAATGCTCGCGGGTGCGGATAAAACCACCGGCTTCGAACTGGTTGCTGGCGCCAATGCCTTTGCCGGCGAACAGCCACTCGGCGCCAATGGCCGGCTGGTTCCACCACAGCAGCGACGGGTACAGCGACACCGGCTGAGTGCACGCGTATTGCAGGTACAGCTCAAGGTGGTCTTGCAGGTTCTGGCCAACGCCCGGCAGGTCATGCACCACCGGGATGTCGAGGCTGTTGAGCAGCTCGGCCGGGCCTACACCCGAGCGTTGCAGCACAGTCGGCGAACCGATGGCGCCGCTGCACAGCAGGACTTCTTTGCGCGCCTTGGCTTCAATGCGCACGTGGTTGTCGCCGGTCATGTAATGCACGCCGACCGCACGCTTGCCTTCGAAGATAATCTTGTCGGTCAGGGCGTGGGTGACGATGGTCAGCGTCGGGCGCTGTTTGGCGATGTCCAGGTAACCGCGAGCGGTGCTGGCGCGACGGCCGTTCGGCGTCACGGTACGGTCCATCGGGCCGAAGCCTTCTTGCTGGTAGCCGTTCAAGTCTTCGGTGCGCGGGTAACCGGCTTGCACGCCTGCTTCAACCATGGCGTGGAACAGCACGTTGTTACCGGCTTTAGGCGTGGTCACGCTGACCGGGCCATCGCCACCGTGGTAATCGTTGGGGCCGATGTCGCGGGTTTCTGCCTTGCGGAAATACGGCAGGCAGTCCAGGTACGACCAGTCTTCCAGGCCAGGGTTTTTTGCCCAGCCGTCGTAGTCCATCGCGTTACCACGGATGTAGCACATGCCGTTGATCAGCGACGAACCGCCCAGGCCCTTGCCGCGGCCACATTCCATGCGGCGGCCGTCCATGTGCGGCTCCGGGTCGGTTTCAAACGCCCAGTTGTAGCGACGGCCTTGCAGCGGGAACGCCAGCGCGGCAGGCATTTGGGTACGGAAGTCGAAGCGGTAGTCCGGGCCGCCTGCTTCAAGCAGCAGCACGGTGACGCCTTGGTCTTCAGTCAGACGGGTCGCCAGGGTGTTACCGGCAGAGCCGGCACCAATGATGATGTAGTCGAATTCTTGGGACATAAAATGCACCCTCTTTGAAGTTGTGGCACAAACCGTGGGAGCGGGCTTGCTCGCGATTCATGCGACGCGGTCTGTCAGGCAGACCGCAGCGATTCCATCGCGGGCAAGCCCGCTCCCACAGGGCTTAGAACACCGAAACGTAGTCGCCCAGCTCTACCTGTACCGATTTGATCTGGGTGTACTGAGCCAGCGAGCTGATGCCGTTTTCACGGCCAATGCCCGATTGCTTGTAACCGCCCACCGGCATTTTTGCGTCGGACTCGCCCCACGCATTGATCCAGCAAATGCCCGCTTCCAGTTGATGAATCACGCGGTGCGCGCGGTTCAGGTCTTTGGTCACGATACCGGCGGCCAGGCCGAACTCGGTGTCGTTGGCGCGGCGGATCACTTCTTCTTCGGTGTCGTACGTCAGGATGCTCATCACCGGGCCAAAGATTTCTTCTTTGACGATGGTCATCTCGTCGGTGCAGTCAGTGAACACGGTCGGGGCCACGAAGGCGCCTTTGCCCAGTGCGCCTTCGGTCAGACGTTCGCCGCCGCACAGCACGCGGGCACCTTCTTCTTTACCCTTGGCAATGTAGCCCAGCACGCTTTCCATGTGAGCAAAGCTGACCAGCGGGCCGAAGTTGGTGTTTTCGTCTTCCGGGTTGCCGATGCGGATGCGCGCAACGCGCTCCAGAATCTTGGCTTCGAAAGCGGCTTTGAGTGCGGTTGGCACGAACACGCGGGTGCCGTTGGTGCACACCTGGCCCGAGCTGTAGAAGTTAGCCATCATCGCGGTGTCAGCGGCGCGGTCCAGGTCGGCGTCGTCAAAAATGATCAGTGGCGACTTGCCGCCCAGTTCCATGGTCACTTCCTTCAAGGAAGAGCTGGTGGCGCTGGAGGTGACTTTTTTGCCGGTGTCGGTGCCGCCGGTGAACGAGATTTTCTCGATGCGCGGGTGCTCAGTCAGCCAGGTGCCGACTTCACGGCCGCTGCCGGTCAGAACGTTGAACACGCCGTCTGGCAGGCCCGCTTCAGTGAAGATCTCAGCCAGCTTCAAGGTGGTCAGCGAGGTGACTTCGCTTGGCTTGAAGATCATGGCGTTACCGGCCGCCAGGGCGGGTGCGGATTTCCACAGGGCGATCTGGATCGGGTAGTTCCAGGCGCCAATACCGGCCACAACGCCCAGCGGCTCGCGGCGGGTGTAAACGAAAGAGGTGGTGCGCAGCGGGATCTGCTCGCCTTCGATGGCGGGCGCCAGGCCTGCGTAGTATTCCAGCACGTCGGCGCCGGTGACGATGTCAACGTAACGGGTTTCGGAGTACGACTTGCCGGTGTCCAGGGTTTCCAGAGCCGCCAGTTCATCGTTGCGCTCGCGCAGGATCTCAACGGCGCGACGCAGAATGCGCGAACGCTCCATGGAGGTCATGGCGGCCCAGATTTTCTGGCCTTTTTCAGCGCTGACAACAGCGCGCTCGACGTCTTCCTTGGTCGCACGTTGCACTTGTGCGAGGACTTCGCCGTTAGCCGGGTTGATGGCATCGAAAGTAGCGTCGCTACCGGCGTCGGTGTAGCCGCCGTCGATGTAGAGTTTTTGCAATTCGAAACGGGCCATAAAATCCTCGCAAGTGCAGACAAGTGGTGGGCGTTAATCGTCAATCGGGTGCCATCTAACTGTGGCACCGCAGATTCACGACAGTTCAGGGGTTAAGCGTTAATTGAGGCCTAACTCACCTGTTTCGCCAGTTGTAGATCCATGTATTCGTAGCAGATGCGTTGTGCCTGTTCGGTGTCGAAAGCGTCACCCGACAGAGCACCCCGCAACCATAGACCATCGATGAGCGCTGCCAGGCCCCGTGCGGCGTTGCGGGCTTGAGCCTGCGGCAACACGCGACGAAATTGGCAGCACAGATTGGAGTACAAGCGGTGATCGTTGATCCGCTGCAATCTGTGCAACGACGGTTGGTGCATGCTGGCTGCCCAAAAGGCCAACCAGGTTTTCATCGCCGGGCCACTGACCTGGCTCGCGTCAAAGTTGCCTTCAACGATCACCTTCAAGTGCGCCCTTGGGCTGTCATCGTCGAGTGCTTGGCGGCGCTCGGCGACGTTATCGATCAAAACGTTCATCAGATACCGCATGGTGGCGGCGATCAGACCGTTCTTGTCCTTGAAGTAGTGACTGATGATGCCGTTTGAAACGCCCGCCAAACGGGCGATTAGCGCAATGCTGGCATCTGCCATCCCGACCTGATCGACCGCCGTCAACGTGGCTTCGATCAACTGCTGGCGGCGTATGGGTTGCATACCGACCTTGGGCATTGTGTGCATCTCCTTGGGGCCGGCGCGCAGCGCATGACAATCACTGAACGACGGCCAGTCTATTTTGTTTTGATTGAACGTTCAATCAACAAAGAATAAGATCTGCGACAATTCGTCGCGTGCTGTGGTGCTTTTCCTACAACAAGTGCCGAAAACGACACGGTAAATACCGCCGGATCCCCTGCGTTTGTAGGAGCGAGCTTGCCTCGCGATCTTTTCAACGGATCAAAAGATCGCGAGCAAGCTCGCTCCTACAGAAGCAGGCCCTGCTCAGGGACAGGCAGGGTCCGGTTTTTTTAGCGGTGTCTTTATATCACTCGACCGTTGGTCGCTATGTAACCGATTGGTCGAGTGGTGCGTTGCCTTTAGTCCTTGTGTCGCACTTGCCTGGAGCACCCGTGCAATGAGTTCTGCCTCTCTTATAAAGACCCCGCCACAAAAGGTGACGGTCAATGGTTGGGTGTTTTACACCTCTACCGCCTTGATACTGTTGTTGACTGCCATCTTGATCGCCTTCCCTGAAGAAGCCGGGCACATTCTGGGCGTTGCCCAAGAGTGGCTGTCGCGCAGCTTCGGCTGGTACTACATGGTGGTGATTGCCGCCTATCTGATTTTTGTCGTGGGCCTGGCGTTCTCGTCCTACGGCAAACTGAAACTGGGCACCAAGCAAGACAAGCCCGACTTCAGTTACGGCGCGTGGGCCGGGATGCTGTTCTCGTCGGGTATCGGCATTTCCTTGCTGTACTTCGGCGCGTCCGAGCCGCTGGACCACTTTTTCAACCCGCCTGAGGGCGTGTCGGCCAGCCATGAAGCGGCGCGTCAGGCGTTGCAACTGACCTTCCTGCACTGGGGCCTGCACGGCTGGGCGATCTACGCACTGGTGGGGTTGGCCGTGGCGTACTTTGCTTACCGCCACAACCAGCCGCTGGCGCTGCGTTCGGCGCTGTACCCGCTGATGGGCGAGCGTTGGGTCAAAGGCGCGGCGGGCCACGCGGTCGACGGCTTCGGCATGTTCGTGACCCTGCTGGGTCTGGTGACCAACCTGGGCATTGGCTCGATGCAAGTGTCGTCGGGGCTGGAAAACCTGTTCGGCATGGCGCACAGCAACACCAACCTGCTGATCGTGATCATCGTGATGAGCACCGTGGCCACCATCGCGGCGGTCTCGGGTGTTGAAAACGGAATTCGTCGGCTGTCCAACCTGAACATCATCCTGTTCAGCGGCTTGCTGATTTTCGTGCTGCTGTTTGGCCCTACTTTGCACCTGCTCAACGGCTTCGTGCAGAACGTGGGTGATTATCTCAACGGCATCATCATGAAAACCTTCGACCTGTACGTGTACGAAGGCGACAGCAAGAAAACCGAAGGCTGGCTGGGCCTGTGGACCCTGTTCTACTGGGCCTGGTGGATTTCCTGGGCACCATTTGTGGGCATGTTCATCGCGCGTATTTCCCGTGGTCGTACCGTGCGTGAACTGGTCGCCGGCGTACTGTTGATTCCGCTGGGCTTCACCCTGGCGTGGCTGTCGATTTTCGGTAACTCGGCACTGGACCTGGTGGTGAATCAGGGCGCGGTAGAACTGGGCAAAACTGCCCTTGAACAACCGTCGATGGCGATTTACCAACTGCTTGAGCATTACCCCGCGTCGAAAATCGTGATTGGTGTGTCGATTTTTGTTGGCTTCGTGTTGTTCCTGACCCCGGCGGATTCGGGCGCGGTGATGATGGCCAACCTGTCGTGCAAAGGCGGCGACGTAGACGAAGACGCGCCGCACTGGCTGCGCATTTTCTGGTCGGTGGTGATCACCCTGGTGACCATTGGCTTGTTGTTTGCCGGTAACTTTGCGGCCATGCAAACCATGGTGGTGCTGGCGGGCCTGCCGTTCTCGGTGGTGCTGGTGCTGTTTATGTTTGGCCTGCACAAAGCCATGCGCCAAGACACCTTGGTAGAGCAAGAGCAAGCGGAACTGGCGGCCCGTGGTCGTCGTGGTTTCAGCGAGCGTTTGACCACCCAGGACCTGCAACCGACCCAAGCGGTGGTGCAGCGCTTTATGGACAGGCACGTGACCCCGGCACTGGAAGAAGCGGCGGCGCAATTGCGTGCTCAAGGTCTGCAAGTGCAAACCCTGTTGGGCGCCGCCAAACGCTGCATGGGCGTGCGGGTAGACATGGAAGAAGGCAACCCGTTTGTCTACGAAGTGAGCCTGGACGGCTACCTGGCCGCGCCGAGCGACTCCGGGCAAGACGAAGTGCGCAGCCGTTACTACCGGGCCGAGGTGTACCTGCACAACGGCAACCAGGAGTACGACTTGATGGGCTTCACTGACGAGCAAATCTGCCGCGACGTGCTTGACCAGTTTGAAAGCCATCGCCAGTTCCTTGGGCGCGTTTACAGCTAAGAGCAAAACAAGCGTAGTCGCTGCCGCAGGCTGCGAAGGGTTGCGTAGCAACCCGTTTCTTGAAGGCCCTGCGGTCCTTATCGCAGCCTTCGGCAGCGACTACATGATGGCTTAACCCAGATTCTTACCCAGCAAGGCGTGGTACAACTCGGTATCGCCCAGTATCCCCACCACTTTCTGATTGTCGTGCAGCACCAGTTTGTTACCGGTCTGGTAGCGAATTTGCAGCGCATCGCGCATGCCGATATTAGAGTCCACCAGCGTCGGCCTGCGGCCCAGGCTGTCGACCGATTGCCCGCTTTTCCATTGCTGTAAATCCACCACGCCCGCGCCATTGCGCACGCCTTTGATGGTGTTGCCTTCGTGCAGATCGATCCACGAATCATCCCCCGGATCAATGCACACCGAGCCGTTGATGCGTTTGCAGTTGTCCAGCGTGCGCATCAGGCTGCGCCCGCACAACACGTTCAGCGGGTTGGTGTGCGCGACAAACGTGCGCACGTAATCATCGGCCGGGTTGAGCACGATTTCTTCCGGCTTGCTGTACTGGATGATCTTGCCGTCTTTCATGATCGCGATGCGGCTGCCCAGTTTCAGCGCCTCATCCAGATCGTGGCTCACAAACACGATGGTCTTGCTGAGCTTGCGTTGCAGTTCCAGCAACTCGTCTTGCAGGCCCTGACGAATCAGCGGGTCAAGTGCCGAGAACGGTTCGTCCATCAGCAGAATATCGGCGTCCATCGCCAGCGCCCGCGCCAGGCCAACACGCTGCTGCATGCCGCCGCTCAACTCGTCGGGCTTTTTATTGCGCCATTGGCTCAGGCCTACCAGCTCCAGCTTTTCATCCACCAGCGCCTTGCGTTCTTTTTCAGGGCGGCCCTGCATTTCCAGGCCAAAGCTGATGTTCTCGCGCACCGTCAGCCAGGGCATCAGGGCGAACTTTTGAAAGACCATGGCAATGCGCTTGGTGCGCATCATTTTCAGCTCGGCGGGGGTACACGAGGCGATGTCGATTTGCTTGCCTTCGTGCTCCACAAACAACTGGCCACGGCTCACCGTGTTAAGGCCGTTGATACAGCGCAGCAAGCTGGATTTGCCCGAGCCGGACAAGCCCATGAGCACGCAGATCTCGCCTTTGTCGATGTCCAGGCTGGCCTTTTCAACGCCGACAATCTGCCCGGTTTTTTTCAGGATCTGATCCCGCGAAAGGCCCTCATCCAGCAGCCTCAGCGCCTCACGCGGTTTTTTGGCGAAGATCACGTCAACCTTGTCGAAGCGAATAATACTCATGCGTCAGCTCCTTTTTTGGCGTCCGGCTGTTTGCAGATCCGGTCGAGCATGATCGCCAGCAACACAATCGCCAGCCCGGCTTCAAAGCCCAGCGCGATGTCAGCCGTGTTCAGGGCGTTGACCACCGGTTTGCCCAGACCATCAGCACCCACCAGCGCGGCGATTACTACCATCGACAGCGACAGCATGATGCACTGGGTCACCCCGGCCGCGATGCTCGGCATGGCGTGGGGCAGTTCGATGCGGGTGAGCAACTGGCGGCGCGAACAGCCAAACGCCTTACCGGCATCCAGCAGCTCATGGGGCACGTCACGAATACCCAGGTAGGTGAGGCGGATCGGCGCGGCAATCGCAAACACCACGGTCGAAATCAGCCCCGGCACCACGCCCAGGCCAAACAGGGTCAGGGTAGGGATGAGGTACACAAACGTCGGCACGGTTTGCATCAAGTCCAGCACCGGGCGCATGCACGTATACACCGCCGGTTTATGCGCGGCGACGATGCCCAGCGGCACACCGATGATCACGCACACAAAGGTGGCAAACACCACCTGCGCTAGGGTTTCCATGGTCTCTTGCCAATACCCCAGGTTGAGGATCAGCAAAAACGACAACGCAACAAAGACCGTAAGCCCCCACTTGCGTTGAATCAGGTGGGCAAACAACGCGATCAACCCGATAAACGCCAGCGGGTTGAACCAGGTCAGCGCAAACGTCACGCCATGGATCATGGCTTCGAGTGTGGTCGCAATGGCATCGAAGATATTGGCGCCATGTTTGGTCAGCCAGTCGACGAAGTCGGCGATGTACTCGCCCAACGGGATTTTGTGATCTATCAGCATGGTATGAACGTCCGCATGCAAGTGGAGTGAAAACGGAGCCAGCGCGGCAAGCCGCCTGGCGTCCGCGATTACTTCGCGAGGCTGGCCTTGACCGCCTCAAGCCCCGGCTTGCCATCAACCGTGGTCACGCCCGCGAGCCAGGTGTCGAGCACCTGCGGGTTCTGTTTAAGCCAGGCTTTGGCAGCCACATCCGGCTTGATCTTTTCGTCCAGCACCTTGCCCATCAGCGTGCTTTCCATGTCGAGGGTGAACACCAGGTTTTTCAGCAACTGGCCAACGTTGCTGCAATCCTGTGTGTAGCCTTTGCGGGTGTTGGTGTAGATGGTGGCCTGGCCGAAGTTGGGGCCAAAAAAATCATCCCCACCGGTGAGGTACTTCATCTTGAAGCGGGTGTTCATGGGGTGCGGTTCCCAGCCCAAAAACACCACGTCGGTGCCGCGCCGCTGAGCGCGTTCGACTTGCGACAACATCCCGGCTTCGCTCGACTCAACCACCTTGAAGCCTGCGTCCTTGAGGCCAAATGCGTTCTTGTCGATCATGCTTTGAATCGTGCGGTTGCCGTCGTTGCCCGGCTCGATCCCGTAGATCTTGCCGTCCAGTTCTTTCTTGAATTTAGGCAGGTCAGCGAAGTCTTTAAGGCCCTTGTCATACAGCGCCTGCGGTACGGCGAGGGTGTACTTGGCGTTTTCCAGATTGGCGCGCACCGTTTCAACGGTGCCCGCATCGCGGTAAGCCTTGATGTCGTTTTCCATGGTGGGCATCCAGTTGCCCAAAAAGACGTCCATGTTTTTGCCATCGGCCAGGGACTTGTACGTCACCGGCACCGAAATCATGGTGGTTTTGGTTTTGTAGCCCAGTGCATCCAGTACTGCGCTGGTGACCGCCGTGGTGACCGTGATGTCGGTCCAGCCCACGTCCGAAAAATTAACCGTGCTGCACTGCGCAGGCTCGGCGGCCTGGGCGATGGCGGGCAGACTCAGTACGGCAGCCAACAGCAAAGGGTAGGAATGTTTCATGCAACGACTCCTGTGTGTCTGGGTGGCAGTTTTCGATCGAAAAGCCGCCCCCTCGGGTGATGCCGGTTGGCATCTGGCAATCGAGTCGAGACTGATCATGTAACAGCCAAAATCAAACGCCTACCGCCCGCGTCGCATCCAGTACAGGCAGGGTCGTATCTGATACCTGCGAGGTCGCATTTGGACGTTTCCTCCCAAAAAACCGCACTTTTCCCGCGTCTGATCCGCATAAAACGGCGACGGCGCTGGCAGACAATAGCGAGTCGTTGCTGGACGTTTTCAGGGGCTGAAAACCGACCATGATGCGAGCACTCATTACGAGGCTCGTCCCCATGGCTATCAGCGTGTTTGACCTGTTCAAGATCGGCATTGGCCCTTCCAGCTCCCACACCGTGGGGCCCATGCGGGCTGCTGCGCTGTTTGTGCAGGGGTTGCGCGAACGCGACCAACTGCAACAGGTGCGACGCATTGAGGTGCAGCTTTACGGTTCCCTGTCGGCCACCGGCATCGGGCATG
This sequence comes from Pseudomonas sp. FSL R10-1350, assembly GCF_009600525.1. Classification (NCBI taxonomy): domain Bacteria; kingdom Pseudomonadati; phylum Pseudomonadota; class Gammaproteobacteria; order Pseudomonadales; family Pseudomonadaceae; genus Pseudomonas; species Pseudomonas sp. FSL R10-1350. The sequence continues at coordinate 15,942 of NZ_WIVR01000037.1, read as the reverse complement.
GCAGCGACAACGCCGTGATCATGGGCCTGATGGGCGAGTGGCCAGACGCCATTGACCCGGCGCAGATTGCCCCGCGCATCGCAGAGCTGCACGACAGCCAGACCTTGCTGCTCGATGGCTATCTGCCCATCCCTTTTGTGTGGGCCAGCGACATGCGCCTGCTCGACGAAAACCTGCCGTTTCACCCCAACGCCATGACCCTGATCGCCGAAACCGCAAACGGCGAACTGCACCGCGACACCTATTACTCGGTGGGCGGCGGCTTTGTGGTGGATGCGGCGCAAGCGGCCAGCGGTGTCATGGACATGGACCGCACCGAATTGCCCTATGACTTTGGCAGCGCTGTGGAGCTGCTTGATTTGTGCCGCGAACATCACCTGAGCGTGGCCGCCTTAATGATGGCCAACGAACGCACCTGGCGCAGCGAAGATGAAATTCGCTGTGGCCTGATCAAGCTCTGGCGCGCCATGCAGGACTGCGTCGAGCATGGCTTGAAACACGAAGGCATCCTGCCCGGCGGTTTGAACGTACGTCGCCGCGCCGCCCGCTTGCACCGCAGCTTGCAGGAACTGGGCAAGCCCAACGTGATCGGCTCAACCTTGAGCGCCATGGAATGGGTCAACCTGTTCGCCCTGGCGGTCAACGAAGAAAACGCCGCAGGCGGGCGCATGGTCACAGCGCCTACCAACGGCGCGGCGGGCATCATCCCGGCGGTGTTGCACTACTTTATGAAGTTCAGCGACGAGGTCAGTGAAGCCAACGTCGTCGACTACTTATTAAGCGCGGCGGCGATTGGCATTTTGTGCAAAAAGAACGCCTCGATTTCGGGCGCCGAAGTGGGCTGTCAGGGCGAGGTCGGTTCGGCCTGCGCCATGGCCGCGGCCGGGCTGGCGCAAATCCTCGGGGCCAGCCCCGAGCAACTGTGCAACGCCGCTGAAATTGGTTTGGAACACAACTTGGGCCTTACATGCGACCCGGTGGGCGGGCTGGTGCAAGTGCCGTGCATCGAGCGCAACGCCATTGCGGCGGTCAAAGCCATCAACGCCGCGCAAATGGCCCTGCGCGGGGACGGTCAGCACTTTATTTCACTGGACCGGGTGATCCGCACCATGCGCGACACCGGCGCCGACATGCACGACAAATACAAAGAAACCTCACGCGGCGGCCTGGCCGTGAGTGCCGTGGAGTGTTGAGTGTGCCTTGCGATATTTTCAAATTGACGCGCCTGCTTGCACTCAGGCGCGTGCCGTTTAGTGCGTGACCAGACGGTCCAGCGATGTATCGACAAAGGTCTTGGCCAGCTCCGCCAAGTGCCCGATGGACAGCACCACATCGCGCTGATTGCCGCTCAAACCACTCCCCGCCTCACTCGCCGAAGCAACCATACAGCGCAACAAGTCTGACGCTTGGGCCAAAGCCGCTTCTAAATTGACGCTGCCGGGTATGGCATACATGGCCTGATCCATGTGCCGTGGAGGCTTATGGCTGTGCAGGTAGTAATCAAGAGCGCGATCGGCCGCCGCACGGTCCAGTAACTGTGACGTGCGCTCAACGGCATCGGGGGATGTGACAGGTGGATCGGGTGTCAGTTTTTTCATGGTTACAACTCCGAACTTAATTAAAGGAGCTGTACCTGTCGCTACTAAACGAAGGTGGCAGCCGCACGCAGGTTAGTAGACCGGTAAGTTCGGGACCCGGCGCGCCCGAAGGCGCCCTGCGCACGACCACCATAAAACGCAGGCCGTAAAAAAGCGCCTCGCGGAGGTGGCGCCTTGCGCCGAACTAAACTGGGCTACTAAACCCGACCGCTGTTTTTTGCAGCGATGGCCGAGACTATGCCCCGAATGGAGTGGGCGCAAGCGAACGGGATTTTCTCGGAAGTGTCCTTGGATTGAAAGCGAAACGTCGTACGAAACGGCTGATTTTCACGGTTCCAACACGCGTGGTTGAGCCTGTAGGAGCGAGCTTGCCTCGCGATCTTTTAACGATCAAAAGATCGCGAGGCAAGCTCGCTCCTACAGAGGGTTTATACCTAGCAGATCTGCCAGTAGGCAGCCGCGCTGCGCCGGTGCAAGCTGAGGACTTGTACTTGTACACGACGAGCGTACACACATGCCCACAGTCATCTATGCCTACGACCCACTGGATCGCTTGATCCAGACGGCGGGCATTCGGCGCTTTTACAACCGCTCGCGCATGACCACCGAAATTGAGGGCGCGGTGCAGCGCAGTGTGTTTCAGGTGGGCGATCACGTGTTGGCCGAGGGCGTGGCGGGTGGCAGCAACCTGCTGGCCACCGACCTGCAACGCTCGGTGTTGCACACGGTTAACCCCGATAAAACCCAACCCATTGCTTACAGTGTGTATGGCCATCGCCCGGCTGAAAGCGGCCTGGCCAGTGTGCTGGGCTTTAATGGCGAACGGGCAGACCCGATGACGGGGCATTATGTGTTGGGCAATGGGTATCGGGCGTATAACCCGGTGTTGATGCGTTTTAACAGCCCTGATAGTTGGAGCCCGTTTGGGAAAGGCGGGTTTAATAGTTATGCGTATGTGTTAGGCGATCCAATAAATAATGGCGATAAAACAGGGCATGTTATTAAAGCTTTTTTCACAGCATTAAAATCGTTTGATGAAAGCATATTAGGGGGGGTTATTAGCGCTAAAGGGCGTGTGCAGGCGATCAGTTCCCCTGTGCTCGATACTTCAGAAAGCGTGGTAAAAAAATCTCTCAAAGTCCCCGGATACGCTCAGCGCGTGGACACGACGACTCCTTTTTTAAATCATCTCCCTCCAGAGCTTATATTCAAAGTTACATCGTATCTTCCTTCCTCGGATATGGTGAGCCTTGCGAGCACTTCATCCCATATGAACCATTTAATTCAAGGCGTTTCGGATGCGCGTTATGCGGCTCTCAAACAAGTAGTGGAACCTGGTCTGGATGCATCAACGGTCGCCCTACCCATTTCGGTAAGGTCTGGTCAAGTGGATGGAGTTCTTCCTTCTTCGGCACCTGCCTCTGGAATATCATCGTTTGGAGAAACAGTAATGGCTCGACTCAATGCTGTTAGGCAGGAATCCGGAAAAGTTAAATTTGTAAGCTCACTGTAGTCAGTGTGAATGGCGCGGATTCAGATTTTTACAGGTGTCGACGTGTGTCTTGGTCAGTTCTAATGCGCGAGAGTGGTTGAATTTAAAGTTGCTTAAATATTTACCAGTAGGTGGTCTTAGGTATTGAGTCAACTACCTTATACGGCGAGCGCACATCCATGCCCACAGTCATCTATGCCTACGACCCACTGGATCGTTTGATCCAGACGGCGGGCATTCGGCGCTTTTACAACGGCTCGCGCATGACCACCGAAATTGAGGGCACAGTGCAGCGCAGTGTGTTTCAGGTGGGCGATCACGTGTTGGCCGAGGGCGGGGCGGGTGGCAGCAACCTGCTGGCCACCGACCTGCAACGCTCGGTGTTGCACACGGTTAACCCCGATAAAACCCAACCCATGGCTTACAGCGTGTATGGCCATCGCCCGGCTGAAAGCGGCGTGGCCAGTGTGCTGGGCTTTAATGGCGAACGGGCTGACCCGGTGACGGGGCATTATTTGTTGGGCAATGGCTATCGGGCGTTTAACCCGGTGTTGATGCGTTTTAACAGCCCGGACAGTTTTAGCCCGTTTGGGCGGGGCGGGATTAATAGTTATGGGTATGCGGGGGGCGATCCGGTTAATCGGATTGATCCCAGCGGGCATTTTTGGCGTGCGTTGAAAAATTGGTTGTTTAAGTCAGGTAGTAAAAGATTTCTCGCAGTACAGGCGGCTCCCGTAATTGCCAGACGTAACTCAATCGACCTGGAGAGCCAGTTAATGATGGATTTTAAAGTGTTAATGCCGAATATTTATGTGGGCCGAACAGTAGCCAGTGATCATAAATTCTCGAGGCTTGAGGTAGTGGGGCATGGTGGTTTTTATGAACACGGTGGTAAACAGGTAGGCGTTATTGCTTCTAGTGGCCAAGCGTTTACAGCAGAAGAGCTGGGTAAAGCGCTAGTGTCAAATGGGCTTATGAAGAAGGCCAAAGAGGTCAATTTAATAATGTGTCATTCTGCAGATGTGGCCAGCTATACGGGAAAATCTTTTGCTCAAGAACTCTCTGATTATTTGAATGTACCCGTAACGGGTTACAAGGGGGAGGTACAGCGCAGGCCTTCAAGTTACCTGTTGGATGTTGTTGATAGTACCGCAGCCGATCCAATGGCTCGCTATGTACGCGTGAGTTCAATGGTTTCAGATAGAGCAGCTCTTATCAGGCAAGGGTTATCCAGTGATTACTATAGGCCAGTAACTTTTACACCCGGATAAGCCCGATTTCAATGCAATACGCAGTGCTTTTAACGCGCCTGCTTGCACTCAGGCGCGTGCCGCTTAGTGCGTGACCAGACGGTCCAGCGAGGTATCGACAAAGGTCTTGGCCAGCTCCGCCAAGTGCCCTATGGATAGCACCACATCGCGCTGATTGCCGCTCAAACCATTCCCCGCCTCACTCGCCGAAGCAACCATACAGCGCAACAAGTCTGACGCCTGGGCCAAAGCCGCTTCTAAATTGACGCTGCCGGGTATGGCATACATGGCCTGATCCATGTGCCGTGGAGGCTTATGGTTGTGCAGGTAGTAATCAAGAGCGCGATCGGCCGCCGCACGGTCCAGTAACTGTGACGTGCGCTCAACGGCATCGGGGGATGTGGCAGGTGGATCGGGTGTCAGTTTTTTCATGGTTACAGCTCCAACCTCGTTAAGGGAACTGACACCTGCCGCTACTAAACGAGTGGGTGGCAGCCGTACGCAGGTTAGTAGACCGGTGAGCTTGGAAACCGGCGCACCCTAAGGTGCCCTGCGCACGGCCACCATAAAGCTGCGGCCGAAAAAAGCCTCACTCAGGTGGCGCCTTGCGCCTTGCTCACAAACTGGGCTACTAAACCCGACCGCTGTTTTTTGCAGCGATGGCCGAGACTATGCCCCGAATGGAGTGGGCGCAAGCGAACGGGATTTTCTCGGAAGTGTCCTTGGATTGAAAGCGAAACGTCGTACGAAACGGCTGATTTTCACGGTTCCACCACGCGTGGTTGAGCCTGTAGGAGCGAGCTTGCCTCGCGATCTTTTAACGATCAAAAGATCGCGAGGCAAGCTCGCTCCTACAAGGGCTGTACCTAGCAGATCTGCCAGTAGGCAGCCGTGCAGCGCCGGTGCAAGCTGAGCGCAAGTCCCTGTACACGGCGAGCGTACACACATGCCCACAGTCCTCTATACCTACGACCCGCTGGACCGCTTAATCCAGACGGCGGGTATTCGGCGCTTTTACAACAGCTCGCGCATGACCACCGAAATTGAGGGCGCGGTGCAGCGCAGTGTGTTTCAGGTGGGCGATCACGTGTTGGCCGAGGGCGGGGCGGGTGGCAGCAACCTGCTGGCCACCGACCTGCAACGCTCGGTGTTGCACACGGTTAACCCCGATAAAACCCAACCCATGGCTTACAACGTGTATGGCCATCGCCCGGCTGAAAGCGGCGTGGCCAGTGTGCTGGGCTTTAATGGCGAACGGGCTGACCCGGTGACGGGGCATTATTTGTTGGGCAATGGCTATCGGGCGTTTAACCCGGTGTTGATGCGTTTTAACAGCCCGGACAGTTGGAGCCCGTTTGGGAATGGTGGAATTAATTGTTATGGGTATTGTGGTGGGGATTCGATAAATAGACGTGATGACAGTGGGCATGCTGTTTTTTTCTTGAGCGGTAAGGGGGCAGCAAGCAGTGCGGGCTTTTTCTCATGGTTGCTATCTAAGCGCAGCTCAAAGTCCTCGACTAAATATGCAGCTCGTTTTGGGGCAGCAGTGAATAAAGAGACTGTAGAGTTCTTTCGAATTTCAGAGTTGGAGCCTGGTATTTTTGCTGCTTATGACCGCAGGGCCACGGGTGAGCTGAGATTGACGTTGCATGGCCACGGTAATGTTGGATATATCGTCAATGATGCAGGGCAAGGGCTAACCGCTTCTTATTTGGCTCGGCTTGTTAAGAAAAAGGGATATAACGAACATACGACATCCAGAATTTGGTCATGTTATTCGGGCGCGGGGGATGCCGGATCTTTAGCTCAGGCTTATGCGGATATTACTCAGCAGAGTGTTAAAGGCATGGAAGTGAAGTTGGCGGCAACATTTGGACCTAAACAAATAATGGAGGCTTTCCATAGCAAAGAGATAATTTTGAATATTCGTGACAGAGTCAGAGTAGAAAAAAAATATACTGCTCTGAAAAGTGCAGAACAGTTTGAAAGTAACGAGAGTGCATTTCCAGGGTATCGGAGCCGAGTGTTTACTCCCTCGGTAAGATGAAGACTTGATTTTACTGTCGGGTGGGCGACGTCTAGCGCTTTCTGTTCGGCGCGCTTTTTAAGCGCACCGCGCCCTCTTTAAGCGCACATCCCCACCTGCACCTTTGGTGACACGGTGCGTTCCTACGTGTTTCCCACAAGTGCTACCGATTTGCTCAACACGGCTCTGCGCCCTGCGCTACGTCTGTTTAGACGGTGTTTAGAGCCGTGTTCGGCACCTCCCACCTAGACGCATTACGACGTCGTTTTCAGATTTTATTGAATACCTATTCAAGTTTAGGCGCGGCATTTGCATTGTCATGGCAAAGCCCCCGTAAACGGTGGGTCATAACAAGAGCCTGCGCCTGGGGCCATCACCCGCTTTGTGTGAGGAGATACCGCATGACGTCGTTCAACTCCGGGGCCCAACCCCAGAACCGTACGCCTAAATCCATCGGCTTTCTGCTGCTGGACAATTTCACACTTATTTCTTTGGCGTCTGCGATTGAGCCCCTGCGCATGGCCAATCAGTTGTCGGGCCGCGAGTTGTATCGCTGGAGCACCTTAAGCGCTGACGGTAGCCAGGTGTGGGCCAGCGATGGTTTGCAAATTACCCCCGACGCCAGCATGCACAAGGCGCCGGCGCTGGACATGGTGATTGTGTGCGGCGGTATCGGCATTCAACGCACTGTGACCCGCGAACACGTGTCTTGGCTGCAAAGCCAGGCGCGCCAATCGCGCCGTTTGGGTGCGGTGTGCACCGGCAGTTGGGCGCTGGCGTATGCCGGGCTGCTGGACGGTTTTGATTGCAGCGTGCATTGGGAATGTCTGGCTTCGATGCAGGAAGCCTTCCCTCGGGTGTCCATGAGCACCCGTTTGTTTACCCTGGATCGCAGCCGCTCTACCAGCTCGGGTGGCACGGCGCCGATGGACATGATGCTGCATTTGATCAGCCGCGATCATGGCCGCGAATTGTCGGCCGCCATTTCGGAAATGTTTGTGTACGAGCGCATTCGTAACGAACAGGACCATCAGCGTGTGCCGCTCAAGCACATGCTGGGCACCAATCAGCCGAAGTTGCAGGAAATCGTTGCGCTGATGGAAGCCAACCTTGAGGAGCCCATCGACCTCGATGAGCTGGCGGTGTACGTGACCGTGTCGCGTCGCCAGCTGGAGCGGCTGTTCCAGAAATACTTGCACTGCTCGCCGTCGCGCTACTACCTCAAGCTGCGCCTGGTGCGTGCGCGCCAATTGCTCAAACAAACGCCGATGTCGATTATCGAAGTGGCGGCGGTGTGCGGGTTTGTCTCGACGCCGCATTTCTCCAAGTGTTACCGCGAGTACTTTGGCATCCCGCCACGTGATGAGCGTGTGGGCTCCAATACTGCACAGCAAACCACCTTGGTGCCGATCCCGCAGTCCCTGCTGCTGAGCCCGCTGGCCGGGCCGATGGCATCGCTGCATCAGGCACGGCACGAGTCGACGTTTGCCAGTGTGAGGGTGTAGTCAAAGCCTCTGTAGGAGCGAGCTTGTCTCGCGATCTTTTAACGGTTCAAAAGATCGCGAGGCAAGCTCGCTCCTACAGGGGGTTACGCTCACACCCGGCTTTGCTTGTATTGCACCAGCCCCGGCAGCAATTGCTGGTCGATGGCCTGGCGCACGGCGGGCAAGATGGTTGCGCTGCCGGTGTAGAGCTTTTCTACCAGGCCCTTGAGTGCGCGCGCGTTGGTCTCGTTCAGGCCGCACACCACCGCAGAGCAGGCTTGCTCGGCGTTACCCGACACGTCAAAGCCCAGCGAGCGCAGTTGGCTCAGCAGGTCCTGCTCATCAATCAAGTCTGCGTGCATCATGCTTTTTATCCTTTCACAGAGAGGCGATCGAAGCTTGATTCTGGTAGGGCTTCCACGAACGGGCAAGCGAGGTTTGGCGCGATGTCTGGTATGCCTAAGAACAGGTCGTTTTTGGCTAAGTGCCAAGGCGCGGGGCCGGGCAGACTGGGCTCAGTAACACTGCCTGAGGTTTGGTCACCGTCACGGCACTCACACCCTTGGCCCCGGCACTGTCACGGCAGTTTCGGGGCTTTTTTGTGCCTGGCGTTCAGCCCTTGAGCAGCGCTGCGCAGGCGGTTTTGTAGGCGTCGTGCTGGTATTTGTTAAGCGAGGCTGGCAGCTCATACGCGTGCTTTTTAAATTGCGCGTTAAGGGTTTGCGGCGACAGTAACTGCACCTCGCAACCCTCCAGCAATTGCAGGATGCCTTCGATTTTGAAGGTGGTGGGGCCACCGGCAAACTCGCCTTTTTTGCTGCGTTTTTTGATCGCGATGCGGGTGATGGCGTTGGCCTTCACACAGTCGGCCAGTTGGGCGGCGAAGGCTTTGACGCTGGTGGCGTTTTCATCGTCGTCCAGGGCAATTTTTTTGGTGCTGATGGCCACGTGCTCAAGGCCGCCAGCGCCCTGGGTGGCCAGGGCAAAAATGGCTTCACTGCCTTTGATTTCAATCCCGCAAATAGTCATACGCGCCTCATGGGTCATTCCTGACCAATCGATTCCAGAAACTCCGAGCGGTCATCGCTGACTGCCGCAATGCAGTCGTTTTGGGCAATGTTGAACGCCTCGGTGCCGGCTTTGGCCGGGAACACCACAATCGCGCAATCGGCATCGCGCTGGTGCACCCACAGGGTCTGCGCGGTTTTGATTTTGCTGGTGATGTTGTTGAGCTGCGTGGCATTGGCGCCGTACAGCGCGTTGATGCGCGCTTGCAGGGCTTCGAAGTTTTCAGCCAACAACTGTTCGGCGGTATTGCGGCTAAACACCGAGCACGCCAGCGTTTGCTGGTCGTTTTCGACGGCATCACACGGGTTGTGGTCGGCATCATCGGCTGCAGCTGCGCCACTGGTGATCAACGCCAAGGCCAGGAGAATCGATTTCATTGCGGCTTCCTAATCCATAGTTGAGGCGGATTCTGGCTTAAGCGCCGCGCAAAAGACAGTCACCGGCGCATCGGCTGGCGTTCTGGTCGCTAGCGCTTTGTCGCGCATTGACGCTTTCGGCAATCGCGTTGTCGCTTTTGCACCCGGCTGTTTTTACCCCCAAGCCTATGCTGGCCCCAAAGCGCCGGCAGACGATTCGGCGCAGCAAACGCCTATAAGGGGACGCCTGATGAGCCCAGCCGAGTTGCACGCAGACAGCATCGTTATCGACGGGCTGATCATTGCCAAATGGAACCGCGAGTTGTTTGAAGACATGCGCAAAGGCGGGCTCACGGCCGCCAACTGCACGGTGTCGGTGTGGGAGGGCTTTCAGGCCACAATCAATAACATTGTCGCCAGCCAAACCCTTATTCGCGAAAACAGCGACCTGGTGATCCCGGTCAAAACCACGGCCGACATCCGCCGCGCCAAGTCTCTGGGCAAAACCGGGATCATTTTTGGCTTCCAGAATGCCCATGCGTTTGAAGATCAACTGGGCTACATCGAGATCTTCAAACAGCTCGGCGTGGGCGTGGTGCAGATGTGCTACAACACGCAAAACCTGGTGGGCACCGGCTGCTATGAACGCGATGGCGGGCTGTCGGGTTTCGGCCGCGAAGTGGTCGCTGAAATGAACCGCGTGGGCATCATGTGCGACCTGTCACACGTGGGCTCCAAAACCAGCGAAGAGGTCATCCTCGAATCGAAAAAACCGGTCTGCTACTCGCACTGTTTGCCGTCCGGGCTTAAAGAACACCCGCGTAATAAATCCGACGCTGAACTCAAATTCATTGCCGACCACGGCGGCTTTGTCGGCGTGACCATGTTCGCGCCCTTTTTGGCCAAGGGCATTGAGTCGACCGTCGACGACTACGCCGAAGCCATTGAATACACCATGAACATCGTGGGCGAAGACGCCATCGGCATCGGCACCGACTTCACCCAGGGCCATGGCCAGGATTTCTTCGAAATGCTGACCCACGACAAAGGCTACGCACGGCGTCTGACCAGCTTCGGCAAGATCATCAACCCGCTGGGCATCCGCACCGTGGGCGAGTTCCCCAACCTCACCGAAACCCTGCTCAAGCGCGGCCACAGCGAACGCGTGGTGCGCAAGATCATGGGTGAAAACTGGGTCAACGTCCTCAAAGACGTCTGGGGCGAGTGACGCATCTCATCCTGTAGTCGCTGCCGCAGGCTGCGATGGGTTGCGCAGCGACCCTAAGATTTTGAAGGTCCTTCGGCCCTTATCGCAGCCTTCGGCAGCGACTACAGGGATCCAGGCTAATGCATCGAATTTTGGAGTTTTATTCCATGGCTAAAATCGCCCCGCAATTACCCATCGAAGTCGACAGCGAGACCGGCGTCTGGACCTCTGACGCGCTGCCGATGCTCTACGTGCCACGGCACTTTTTCGTCAACAACCACATGGGCATCGAAGAGGTGCTGGGCGCTGACGCCTATGCCGAGATCCTCTACAAGGCGGGCTACAAATCGGCCTGGCACTGGTGCGAAAAAGAAGCCGAATGCCATGGCCTGGAAGGCGTGGCGGTGTTCGAGCATTACATGAAGCGCCTGTCGCAACGTGGCTGGGGCTTGTTCACCATTGAAGACATCGACCTGGACAAAGGCACCGCCACCATCAAGCTCGAACACTCCTGTTTCGTGTACGTGTACGGCAAGGTCGGGCGCAAGGTCGACTACATGTTCACCGGCTGGTTTGCCGGGGCCATGGACCAGATTCTGCAAGCGCGCGGCAGCCAGATTCGCACCGTGGCCGAACAGGTCTACAGCGGATCCGAAGAAGGCCACGACCACGGTCTGTTTATCGTCAAGCCGCTGTAAATCGAGGATCGGGATATGGCGTTCGAAGCAATGTTTGAGCCGATTCAAATCGGCAAACTGACCATTCGCAACCGCGTGCTGAGCACCGCACACGCCGAGGTGTATGCCACGGACGGCGGCATGACCACGGCGCGCTACGTGCAGTACTACGAAGAAAAAGCCAAGGGCGGCATCGGCCTGGCGATTTGTGGCGGCTCGTCCGTGGTGGCCATCGACAGCCCGCAGGAGTGGTGGAGTTCGGTCAACCTGAGCACCGACCGCATCATCCCGCATTTTCAAAACCTGGCCGACGCCATGCACAAGCACGGCGCCAAAATCATGATCCAGATTACCCACATGGGCCGTCGCTCGCGTTGGGACGGCTTTAACTGGCCCACCTTGATGTCGCCGTCCGGCGTGCGTGAGCCGGTGCACCGTGCCACCTGCAAAACCATCGAGCCGGAAGAGATCTGGCGCATCATCGGCAACTACGCCAGCGCGGCGGGTCGGGCCAAAAAAGGCGGGCTCGATGGCGTGGAACTATCGGCGGTGCACCAGCACATGATCGATCAGTTCTGGAGCCCACGGGTGAACAAGCGCACCGATGAATGGGGCGGCAGTTTTGAAAACCGCATGCGCTTCGGGCTGGAAGTGCTCAAGGCCGTGCGTGCCGAAGTGGGTCCGGATTTCTGCGTGGGCATCCGCCTGTGCGGCGACGAGTTCCACCCCGATGGCTTGAGCCACGAGGACATGAAACAAATCGCCAAGTACTACGACGACACCGGCATGCTCGACTTTATCGGCGTGGTCGGCTCGGGCTGTGACACCCACAACACCCTGGCCAACGTGATCCCTAACATGAGCTTCCCGCCGGAGCCGTTTTTGCACTTGGCGGCGGGCATCAAGGAAGTGGTCAAGGCGCCGGTGCTGCATGCGCAAAACATCAAAGACCCCAACCAGGCCACACGGATTCTGGAGGGGGGCTACGTCGACATGGTGGGCATGACCCGTGCCCACATTGCCGACCCGCACCTGATCGCCAAAATCAAAATGGGCCAGGTCGACCAGATCAAACAATGCGTGGGCGCCAACTATTGCATCGACCGCCAGTACCAAGGGCTGGACGTGCTGTGCATTCAGAACGCTGCTACCTCCCGTGAATACATGGGCGTACCGCACATCATCCAGAAAACCACCGGGCCCAAGCGCAAAGTGGTGGTGGTCGGCGCAGGTCCGGCCGGGATGGAAGCCGCCCGCGTGGCCGCCGAGCGCGGGCACGACGTGACCCTGTTCGAGAAAAACGAGGCCATTGGCGGGCAAATCAGCATCGCCGCCAAAGCCCCGCAACGTGACCAGATGGCCGGTATCACCCGCTGGTTCCAGCTGGAGCTGGCGCGCTTGAACGTCGACCTGCGTTTGGGCACGGCGGCCGATGTGGCGACCATTCTCGACCTGCGCCCCGACATCGTGGTGCTGGCGGTGGGCGGGCACCCGTTTGTAGAGCAGAACGAACATTGGGGCGCCGCTGAGGGCTTGTCGGTGAGCAGTTGGGACGTGCTCGACGGCAAAGTGGCGCCGGGTAAAAACGTGCTGGTGTACGACACCATTTGCGAGTTCACCGGCATGTCCGTGGCCGACTTTATGGCCGACAAAGGCTCGCAGGTCGAGATCGTCACCGACGACACCAAGCCCGGTGTGGCGGTGGGCGGCACGTCGTTCCCGACCTACTACCGCAGCCTGTACCCCAAAGAAGTGATCATGACCGGCGACATGATGCTGGAGCGCGTGTACCGCGAAGGCGACAAGGTGATTGCCGTGCTGGAGAACGAATACACCGGCGCCAAGGAAGAGCGCGTGGTGGACCAGGTGGTGATTGAAAACGGCGTGCGCCCGGACGAAGAGCTGTATTACGCGCTCAAACCCGACTCGCGCAACAAGGGCCAGATCGACGTTGAAGCGCTGTACGCGATCCAGCCGCAACCCTGCCTGAGCGAAGCGGGTGACGGCTACTTGTTGTTCCGCCTCGGTGACTGTGTGGCGCAGCGCAACGTGCATGCCGCCATCTATGACGCCCTGCGGTTGTGCAAGGATTTCTAAGCAGCGCCCCATACCTCTGTAGGAGCGAGCTTGCCTCGCGATCTTTTGATCGTTGAAAAGATCGCGAGACAAGCTCGCTCCTACAGGGATCGTGTGAGACCCGGGAGCTTCATCATGTTGACTATCATCCTCCCCATCCTGTTATTCGCCGCCCTCGCGCTCGCCATTCTGGGCGCGGTGCGGCGCATGGCTATGTGGCGTCGTGGCCGTGCGTCGAAGGTCGATCTGCTCGGCGGCCTGCTGGCCATGCCGCGTCGCTACATGGTCGATCTTCACCACGTGGTGGCACGCGATAAATACATGGCCAACACTCACGTGGCCACGGCGGGCGGGTTTGTTCTGGCGGCGGTGCTGGCGATTGTGGTGCACGGCTTTGGCGTGCATAACCAGATCCTCGGTTACGCCTTGCTGTTCGCCACGGCGCTGATGTTTATCGGCGCGCTGTTTGTGTTTAAACGCCGCCTCAACCCGCCGAGCCGCTTGTCCAAGGGCCCGTGGATGCGCCTGCCGAAAAGCCTGCTGGCGTTTTCAGCGAGCTTTTTTATCCTCACCTTGCCGGTCGCCGGGGTGCTGCCCGAAGGCTTTGGCGGCTGGTTCCTCGCGGCATTGCTGGCAGTGGGCGTGGCGTGGGGCGTGTGTGAATTGTTTTTGGGCATGACCTGGGGCGGGCCCATGAAGCACGCCTTCGCCGGGGCGCTGCACCTGGCCTGGCACCGCCGCGCCGAGCGCTTTGGGGGCGGCCGTTCTACCGGCCTCAAAGCCCTCGACCTGACGGATCGCAGCGCGCCGTTGGGCGTAGAAAAACCCAAGGATTTCACCTGGAACCAACTGCTTGGTTTCGACGCCTGCGTGCAGTGCGGCAAGTGCGAAGCGGCGTGCCCGGCGTTTGCCGCAGGGCAACCGCTGAACCCGAAAAAACTTATTCAAGACATGGTCGTGGGCCTGGCCGGTGGCACCGACGCGCACTTCGCTGGCAGCCCGTACCCCGGCAAGCCGATTGGCGAGCACGGCGGCAACCCGCATCAGCCGATCGTCAATGGTTTGGTCGACGCTGAAACGCTGTGGTCGTGCACCACCTGCCGCGCCTGCGTGGAAGAGTGCCCGATGATGATCGAGCACGTAGACGCCATCGTCGACATGCGCCGCTTCCTCACCCTGGAAAAAGGCGCGACGCCGAACAATGGGGCGCAGGTGCTCGACAACCTGATCGCTACCGACAACCCCGGCGGTTTTGCACCCGGTGGGCGGATGAACTGGGCCGCTGATTTGAACCTCGACGTGATGCGCGACACGCCATCGGTCGACGTGCTGTTCTGGGTCGGTGACGGCGCGTTCGACATGCGCAACCAGCGCACCTTGCGCGCCTTCGTCAAAGTGCTGAAAGCGGCCAAGGTCAGCTTTGCCGTGCTCGGCCTGGAGGAGCGCGACAGCGGCGACGTGGCCCGGCGTTTGGGCGATGAAGCAACGTTTCAGGCGCTGGCCAGGCGCAATATTCAGACCCTGGCCCAGTACCGCTTCAAGCGCATCGTTACCTGCGACCCGCACAGTTTTCATGTGCTGAAAAACGAGTACCCAGCCTTTGGTGGCGAGTACCTGGTGCAGCATCACAGCACTTACATGGCCGAGTTGCTGGCCGCCGGACAATTGAACGTGAGCGCCGATACCGGTGGCAGCGTGACGTATCACGACCCGTGCTATTTGGGCCGCTACAACGGTGAATACGAGGCGCCGCGTGCAGTGCTGCGGGCGCTGGGCATTGAAGTCAAAGAGATGCAGCGTTCGGGCTTTCGCTCACGGTGCTGCGGCGGTGGCGGCGGCGCGCCGATTACCGACATCCCCGGCAAGCAGCGTATCCCCGACATGCGCATGGACGACATTCGCGAAACCGGCGCCGAGCGCGTGGCCGTGGGCTGCCCGCAGTGCACCGCCATGCTTGAAGGCGTGGTTGAGCCACGGCCGTTGATCAAAGACATTGCTGAACTGGTGGCCGATGCGCTGGTTGAACCCGCAGCGCCGGTCAAAGCCACCCAGCGTGCTCCCGAAGAGGTGATCGCATGAGTGACATTATTCGCCGCGACCCGCGTGCCGAGTGGATCGCCCGTAACCGCTTGCACCCGTTGCACGCAGCTCTGCAGCCAACGCAGCAAAGCTGGATGGGGCCTAACGGTGTCCTGCGCAAAAACGTCCACGGGGTGGGTTTTATCGGCCCCAACGGCATCAAGCGCATCGACCGCAGCGGCGTGCAGCAGGGCGGCGCGAGCAAGCGCACAGCCCGGGTTGAGGTGCAATTGCCGTTGCATCAAGTGCCCGCCCCGGCGTTTTACATCGCCGTGGTGCCGGACATGGTCGGTGGCCGCTTGAGCAGCCATGACCGCGACCTGCTCGGGCTTGCCCACCAACTGGCGGGTGCAGACGGCGCGGTGCTGGCGGTGGTGTTCGGTGACTCCAAAGAAACCGCGTTTGCCACGGCCGGTGTCGACCGCTTGTTACAGCTCGACAGCCAGGGTTATGCACCGGAACAACAGGTGTTGAGCTTGCGGGCTGTGGATAACCAGTTCACGCCCAAGCATTGGTTGCTGCCCGACAGCCTTTCGGGTGGCGGTGAACTGGGGCGGCGTTTGGCGGCCAGCCTGGGCGAACGCCCGGCGACACGCGTGTGGCAAATCAAGGACGGCCAGTGCGTGGGC
>NZ_WIVR01000036.1:0-52925 GCF_009600525.1 Pseudomonas sp. FSL R10-1350 | reverse complement strand
AGCCATCAAACTCGCCAAGCGGCTCCAGCCGCAGCGCCTGCGGCAGCAGGAGCTGCTGCGGCTGGAGCCGCTTGGCGAGTTTGATGGCTTGGCGCTGAACCGGCGCTTTTGCCGCCGCCGAAGCGTTTGGCGTTCGCGTCGAGGCTCATCGTTAAACCGATGCACAACGCCATGGCGATGCTAAGAAAACGTTTCATAAAGGGAATTCCCATTTGTGGATGACACGCGCGCCATGTTGCACAGGTGAGGTGTGACTAGCTAGCAGTGAAATGTTTCGGGCTTTTGCCTGATTGGGTGTAGGACGGATCCTGAAGTCACGTAATACATGTAGGAGAGAGCTTGCCTTGCGATCTTTTTGACGCTCAAAAGATCGCGAGGCCCGCTCGCCCTACAGGCTATTAACGTGTCAGACGGCCTCTAGCTTGGCGTAGCCCATCATCAGCCACTTGCTGCCGTCGGGGAAGTTCACCTGCACCCGGGCCTGTGCGCCAGCGCCTTCAAAATTAAGGATCACGCCTTCACCAAACATAGCGTGCCTAACCAGCTGGCCCAGCTTGAATTCGGTTTCGGGAATTTCCGAACCGCCGAACAGCGTGCTGGCGCTTTGTTTCTGGCCGCCGAAAGGGCGACTAACACTGTTGGACAGACGAACTTCCTGGATCAGACCTTTTGGTACTTCACGCACGAAGCGCGAAACCTTGTTGTAGGTCTCAGCACCATAGAGGCGTCGGGTTTCTGCATAGGTCATGACCAGGTTGTGCATCGCCCGGGTGATGCCCACGTAGGCCAGGCGACGCTCCTCTTCAAGGCGGCCGGGCTCTTCCAGGCTCATCTTGTGCGGGAACAGCCCTTCTTCCATGCCCACCAGAAACACGTACGGGAACTCCAGGCCTTTGGCGCTGTGCAGCGTCATCAGCTGGATACCGTCTTCGTGCTCTTCGGCCTGGGTATCACCGGCTTCCAGCGAAGCATGACCAAGGAAGGCGGCCAGAGGCGACAGCTCTTCGTCTTCTTCATTGCTTTCAAAGTTGCGCGCCGCGCTCACCAGTTCCTCAAGGTTTTCTACCCGGGCCTGGCCTTTTTCACCTTTTTCCGCCTCGTGGTAGGCAATCAGCCCACTTTGCTCGATCACGGTCTGGGTCATCAGGTGCAGCGGCATGTCCATGACTTTGGCGGCGAGGTTCTCGATCAGCTCGATAAAGCCTGCGATGGCACCAGAGGCCCGGCCCGGCAAAGCTTTATTGGCGATCAGCTGGCGCATGGCTTCCCACATCGACACATCGCTGTGACGGGCGTGCTCGCGGATGGCCTCGACGGTTTTTTCACCGATGCCCCGCGCCGGAACGTTGATCACCCGCTCCAGTGCCGCATCGTTGCCGCGGCCTTCGAGCAAGCGCATATAGGCCATGGCGTTTTTGATTTCAGCGCGTTCAAAGAAGCGCTGGCCGCCATAAATACGGTACGGGATACGTTCGCGCAGCAAGGCTTCTTCCAGCACCCGCGACTGGGCGTTGGAGCGGTACAAAATAGCGATGTCGTTGCGGGCCAGGCCGGTGTTCAACGCGCTCTGGATGGTTTCGACCACATAACGCGCTTCATCATGCTCGTTGAAGGCCGCGTACAAGTTGATCGCTTCGCCATCACCGCCATCGGTCCACAGCTCTTTGCCCATGCGCCCGCTGTTGTTGGCAATCAGGGCGTTGGCGGCTTTGAGGATGCCGGCCGTGGAGCGATAGTTTTGCTCCAGACGAATGGTCTCGGCGTCCGGGAAGTCGGTCGAGTACTGGTAGATGTTTTCGATCTTGGCGCCGCGCCAGCCGTAAATCGACTGATCGTCATCGCCCACCACCATCAAGCTGTCGCCACCTTTGGCGAGCAAACGCAGCCAGGCGTATTGCACGGCGTTGGTGTCCTGGAACTCGTCGACCAAGATGTGCCGGAAGCGTTTTTGGTAGTGCTCCAGCAAGCCCGGGTGGTCGCGCCACAGATCGAGGGCACGCAACAGCAGCTCAGAGAAGTCGATCACGCCTGCACGCTGGCAGGCGGCCTCGTAGGCTTCATAAATGCTGCGCATGGTGCCCAGGAACAAATCGCCGCTGGCTTGAATGTGCTGTGGGCGCAGGCCTTCGTCTTTCTGGCCGTTGATAAACCATTGGGCCTGACGCACCGGCCAGCGCTGCTCATCGAGCCCCAGATCACGAATCACCCGCTTGACCAGGCGTTGCTGGTCATCGCTGTCGAGAATCTGAAACGTCTGGCTCAAACCGGCTTCTTGCCAGTGAGCCCGCAACAGGCGGTGTGCCAGCCCGTGGAAGGTGCCCACCCACATACCGGCCGGGTTGATCCCCATAAGCTGCTCGATACGATGACGCATCTCGGCAGCGGCCTTGTTGGTGAAGGTCACCGACAGCACGGAGTGCGGGGACGCGTTTTCGACCTGGATCAACCAGGCGATACGGTGCACCAGCACACGGGTTTTGCCGGAACCTGCGCCGGCCAGGACCAACTGACGCCCAATACTGGCCGTGACGGCCTGACGTTGGGCATCGTTGAGGGAATTTAACAAGAGAGAGAGATCTTCGCGCATCGACGCATTCTAGGGTGCCGGGGCAAACCGGGCAAACACCAATCCAGTTCTGTTGGGCCGTCTGTCGTGGCGTTGTGCCAAACGTCAAAAAAGACTGTCTACAAGCTGTTACGTCATTGGTTTGGTTAACTGCAATAATGTCGTCTATTTTTTGACGTCTCATCGTTTGGTCGTGGGCACTGCTTGTGTATGCTCGGGCGACTTTTTTGGCTCATCTCCCTTGAATAAGAACGTTGCCGATGAATCAGAGTTTTACCTCCCTGGGGATATATTCCGGCTTAGGATTCGGGCTTTTTCTGGCTCTGCTGGGTGCATTCGTCTGGCGAATCGATCTGATTAATCAGCGTCGTAAAGTGCGTAATAAAAAATTCAAAAGTGTGTTCGAAGAACTGCAGGACGCTAATTTTCGCAGTGAGCAGCTCAACGCTGAACTAGCCCGCGAGGTCGAGCAGCGTCGGCTGGCGTCGACGGTGTTCGAGGCCGCCAGCGAAGGCATCGTGATTCTTGACCCTACCTACAAAATGCTCACGGTCAACCAGGCGTTCAGCCGGATCAGCGGGTATGCCGTGGCAGAGCTGGTGGGTCGCCGTGTTGATGAGCTGGCTTGCAGCCGCGATGCGCGGCGGCATTTTCCGATCATTCAGGCCTCGCTGGCAGAGCACGACAGTTGGTTGGGTGAGCTGGTAGAAACCCGCAAGAACGGCGAACTCTACCCGCAATGGTTGCAACTCAAGGTGGTGCGTGACGACGCCGCGCAGGTTAGCCATATCGTGGCCTTTATTACCGACCTGTCGGCGCGGCGTATCGTTGAGGCGCGGGTGCGTCACCTGACGCATTTTGATGAACTGACCGGGCTGGCCAATCGGCTGCTATTTAAAGAGCGTCTGGAAGAGGCCAATCAGCGCGTCCGCCAAGGCACGTCAAGAAACCTGGCATTGCTGCACATCGACCTGGATCGCTTCAAGTTGCTCAATGACAGCCTCGGGCCGGAGCTAGCGGACCAAGTGCTGCAAAAAATTGCAGAGCGCCTGACCAAGGCATTGCCCGAAGCTGACACCATTTCGCGCCTCTCCAGCGATGAGTTCGCCGTGCTGTTCGATGCCTACGGCAGCCTGACCAGCCTGGCGCGGGTTGCCACCCGGCTGATGGGCAAGCTGAGCCGGCCGATAGTGGTCGACGGCCACGAGTTGGTGGTGAGCGCATCAATGGGGATCAGCTTGTTGCCCGATGGCGCCCGAGACATCGCCCAGTTGGTCAGCCAGGCCAACAAAGCCATGCAACAGGCCAAACACATGGGTGGCGGGACGTTTCAGTTTTTCAGTCACAGCCTGCAACACAGCACCCTTGAGCGTTTGCAGTTGGAAAATCAACTGCGCAAAGCCATTGGCGAACGCAAGCTCAGCGTTTTTTATCAGCCTAAGCTTTGCCTCAAAAACGGCCGTCTGGATTCCGCT
This sequence comes from Pseudomonas sp. FSL R10-1350, assembly GCF_009600525.1. Classification (NCBI taxonomy): domain Bacteria; kingdom Pseudomonadati; phylum Pseudomonadota; class Gammaproteobacteria; order Pseudomonadales; family Pseudomonadaceae; genus Pseudomonas; species Pseudomonas sp. FSL R10-1350. The sequence continues at coordinate 48,884 of NZ_WIVR01000036.1, read as the reverse complement.
GAAGCCTTGGTGCGTTGGGATCACCCCGAGTTGGGCAGTGTGTCGCCGAGCGACTTTATCGCGCTGGCTGAAGAAACTGGCCTTATCGTGCTGATCGGTGAATTTGTGCTGCGTGAGGCCTGTCGTCAGGCCGCGCAATGGCAACAGGCGGGGCTGGCGCCAATACGGGTGTCGGTGAACCTGTCGGGCCATCAATTGCGCCAAGGTAATCTGGTCAGCCTGGTGCGCCAGGTGCTGGAAGATACCGGGCTGGCGCCGCACTGCCTGGAGCTTGAAATCACCGAAAGCCAGTTGCTTGAAAATGTCGACTACGTGATCGCCACCTTCCAGCAGTTGCATGAATTGGGCGTGAAACTGGCCATTGATGACTTCGGCACCGGCTACTCATCGCTCAGCTACCTCAAGCGCTTTGCCGTGGACTACGTAAAAATTGATCAGACGTTTATCCGTGGCGTGGGCACCTGCGTTGAGGACGATGCCATCACCAAGGCGATCATTGCCATGGCCCACAGCCTGGAGTTGAAAGTGGTGGCCGAGGGCGTTGAAAACGAAGTGCAACTGGCGTTTCTCAAGGAGCATCAGTGCGACGAAGTGCAGGGTTACTTGATCAGCAGCCCGACCAACGCTCAGGCCATGGCTGATTTATTGCGGGCCGGTGTCGCCATTTGGTAGTGGCAAGAAAGGCTACATGCCCGGAAAACACGGCATTTTGCCGATAAGGCTTGCGAGACTACGACGTATTGGTTGGGCAAAAAACGAATTCTTGTAGTATAACTACAAGATTGCTACATCCCCGGCGCCCGCCGCTTCCAGACCGAGTCCTGCCTTTTGAACCTGCTGCAACATATCGCCCAGTCACGCCACTTGTTACGTAAATCGGAACTCAAGGTCGCCGATCACGTGCTGCTTGATCCTGCGGCAGTAATGCACAGTTCCATGGCCGACCTTGCTCACAGCGTGGGGATCAGCGAACCCACCATCGTGCGCTTTTGCCGGGCGATCGGCTGTTCGGGGTTTCAGGACCTAAAACTCAAGCTGGCGCAAAGCCTGGCAGCGGGTGCCAGTTTTGGTCAATTTGCGATTCATGAAGATGATTCGGTTGCCGATTACAGCCTGAAAATCTTCGACACCACGTTGCACACCTTGATGGATGTGCGCGAGAAGCTCGACCCGGTGGCGTTGCAGCAGGCCGTGACCGCCATGTCGCAAGCGCAACGCGTGGAGTTTTATGGCTTTGGTGCATCGGGCGCTGTGGCCGCGGATGCGCAACATAAGTTTTTCCGGTTGTTGCTGACGGCGGCGGCGTATTCCGACCCGCACATGCAGGCGATGTCGGCGGTAACCCTAAAACCGACAGACGTGGCCATTTGCATCTCGCAGTCCGGGCGTTCCAAAGACTTGCTGATCACCGCCAACCTGGTGCGTGAAAGTGGCGCGACGCTAATTACCCTGTGCCCAAGCCAAACGCCTTTGGCTGAACTGGCGACGGTGAACCTGGCGATCGACGTGCACGAAGACACCGAAATTTATACCCCGCTGACCTCGCGTATCGCCCACCTGGTGGTGATTGACGTGTTGGCGATGGGCGTTGCCATGGCCCGCGGCCCGAGCCTGGTCAACCACCTTAAAAGCGTTAAACGCAGCCTTCGCAGCCTGCGCCTGTCGCCAAAATCGCTGAAAAGCCACGAAGATTAAGAGCGTTGAAGATCCACGGTGGGAGCGGGCTTGCTCGCGATGGAATCGCTGCGATCATTCAGGTAAACCGTGTTGTCTGAATCGCGAGCAAGCCCGCTCCCACAGTTTCATCCCCCTGTCACTGCACGTTCGCAAAGTCGTCACAAACAAAGTCCATCGTGAAACTCCCGTACACGCCTTGGGAGACTCGAAATGGCCCAGCCTTACGAAGAACGCAACAGCGCCGTCAAAACCCGCCGTCAGCAAGAAGACCAGCGTCGCATGGCCTTTCGTCGTGCGATTGAAGACCTTACGGACCAGCGTCAGCTGCGCCTGGAAACAGCCGATTACCCTGATATCGCTGCACTCAATTACTGGCAGACCCCGTCGGCAAATGGCCGTCGAACCGCTCAACCAGCGCGCTGATTTGTTGGCGTTCACTGCGAATAAATTCCAGGAACGCATGCGCCACCGGTGACAGGCGTTTGGCTTTAGCCTGCACCAGGCACCAACTGCGATACAGCGGCAACTCTTCGACCGGCAGCTCATGCAGCAAGCCGGTCGCCAGCTCCAGGCTGACGGCGTGGCGCGTTAACAGCGCCACGCCTAACCCGGCCACTGCGCACTCACGTTGCGACTCGTTCGATGACACTTCCAGGGTTTGATTGAAGTGCACGCGCTTTTCCTTGAAATACTCCTCACACGCCATGCGCGTGCCCGAACCTTGCTCGCGCATCAGCAAGGTATACGGCTCAAGGTCTTGCAAGCGCAGCGGGCCACGCTCGCACAGCGGATGCCCGGCCGGGGCGACGGCAACGATGGGGTTATTCAAGAACGGTAGAAACTCCAGGCCCATGTCCAGCGGCACCATCGACATGATCACCAGGTCATCGCGGTTATCCGAAAGCCTGCGCACGGCCTGTGCCCGATTGACCACCGTGAGCTGCAAGTTGACCTCTGGGTGCTGGCGCTTGAAGGCGGCAAATAAATGCGGCACAAAATATTTTGCGCTCGATTCGATGGCCAGTTTCAGTTGGCCTTGCAGCGAACCCAGCATGTCCGACAGCTGCATATCGAGGTTTTCGAGACGTCCGAAAATATCCCGGCTGGCCAGCTTAAGCGCTTCAGCGGCCTCGGTGAGGTAGAGCTTTTTGCCCACATAATCGAACAAAGGCTGGCCAATCAGCTCTTCCAGCTGACGAATTTGTAGACTTACGGCGGGTTGCGTCAGCGACATTTCTTCTGCTGCGCGGCTGTAAGAGCGCAAATCGCACACCTCATTGAACACCTGAAGCTGGCGAAAAGTTATACGCATCAATGACTTACGCATTTTATTGATTTTTCTTAAGGCAAGTGAGTTGCCTGACTATAAGTCTTTGCTAATGGCAGGCCCAAGAATTATTGATTTTTGTTTATTCATGCGTAGGACTAGTGTGACAACGCAACGGTTCAGACACATTTGGACACGTGCGGACCTGGTCTAGCAGGTCGTTTGTTCCATGGGCTTTAGGGAAAAATCCAAGTGATAAAAAAGATCCTGATCGCCAACCGCGGAGAAATTGCCGTCCGTATCGTGCGTGCCTGCGCAGAGATGGGCATTCGTTCCGTAGCGGTTTATTCCGAGGCTGATCGCCACGCTTTGCACGTCAAGCGTGCGGACGAAGCACACAGCATTGGCGAAGACCCGCTGGCCGGTTACTTGAACCCGCGCAAGCTGGTGAACCTGGCGGTTGAAACCGGCTGCGATGCGTTGCACCCCGGCTACGGTTTCTTGTCAGAAAACGCCGAGCTGGCGGATATTTGTGCCGAACGCGGCATCAAGTTCATCGGCCCGGCCGCCGAAGTCATTCGCCGCATGGGCGACAAGACCGAAGCCCGCCGCAGCATGATCAAGGCCGGTGTGCCGGTAACGCCAGGCACCGAAGGCAACGTTGCCGACATCCACGAAGCGTTGATCGAAGGCGACCGTATCGGTTACCCGGTCATGCTCAAAGCCACCTCAGGCGGTGGCGGTCGTGGTATTCGTCGCTGCAACAGCCGCGAAGAGCTGGAACAAGCGTTCCCGCGTGTGATCTCCGAAGCCACCAAAGCGTTTGGCTCGGCTGAAGTCTTCCTCGAAAAATGCATCGTTAACCCCAAGCACATTGAGGCGCAGATCCTCGGTGACAGCTTCGGCAACGTCGTGCACTTGTTTGAGCGCGACTGCTCGATCCAGCGTCGCAACCAAAAGCTCATCGAAATTGCCCCAAGCCCGCAATTGACCCCGGAACAGCGCGCCTACATCGGCGACCTGTCCGTGCGCGCAGCCAAGGCCGTGGGCTACGAAAACGCCGGTACTGTGGAGTTCCTGCTCGCCGAGGGCGAGGTGTACTTCATGGAGATGAACACCCGGGTGCAGGTGGAGCACACCATCACCGAAGAAATCACCGGCATCGACATTGTTCGTGAGCAAATTCGCATCGCCTCTGGCCTGCCGCTGTCGATCAAGCAAGAAGACATTCAGCACCGTGGCTATGCCCTGCAATTTCGGATCAACGCTGAAGACCCGAAAAACAACTTCCTGCCCAGCTTCGGCAAGATCACCCGTTACTACGCGCCAGGCGGGCCTGGCGTGCGGACCGACACAGCGATCTACACCGGCTACACCATCCCACCGTATTACGACTCCATGTGTCTGAAACTGGTGGTGTGGGCACTGACATGGGAAGAAGCGATGGACCGTGGTTTGCGCGCCCTCGACGACATGCGTCTGCAAGGGGTCAAAACCACCGCCGCGTATTACCAGGAAATCCTGCGTAACCCGGAATTCCGTAGCGGCCAGTTCAACACCAGCTTCGTAGAAAGCCATCCAGAACTGACCAACTACTCGATCAAGCGCAAACCCGAAGAGCTGGCCCTGGCCATCGCCGCCGCCATCGCCGCCCACGCGGGCCTGTGAGGAATAAAACAATGTCCAAGAAAATTTTCGTAACCGACACTATCCTGCGTGACGCTCACCAGTCCTTGCTGGCCACCCGCATGCGCACCGAAGACATGCTGCCGATCTGCGACAAGCTCGACAAAGTCGGCTACTGGTCGCTGGAAGTGTGGGGCGGCGCGACGTTTGACGCCTGTGTGCGCTTCCTCAAAGAAGACCCGTGGGAGCGCCTGCGCCAACTGCGTGCGGCATTGCCTAACACCCGCCTGCAAATGCTCCTGCGCGGCCAGAACCTGCTGGGCTATCGCCACTACAGCGACGACGTGGTTAAAGCCTTCGTCGCCAAGGCAGCGGTTAACGGTATCGACGTGTTCCGTATCTTCGACGCCATGAACGACGTGCGTAACCTGCGCGTGGCCATCGAAGCGGTAAAAGCCGCTGGCAAGCACGCACAAGGCACCATCGCCTACACCACCAGCCCGGTGCACACCATCGAGGCGTTCGTGGCGCAGGCCAAGCAGATGGAAGCCATGGGCTGCGACTCGATCGCAATCAAAGACATGGCTGGCCTGCTGACACCGTTCGCCACTGGCGACCTGGTCAAAGCGCTGAAGGCTGAAATCGGCCTGCCGATCTTTATCCACTCCCATGACACAGCCGGCCTGGCTGCCATGTGCCAGCTCAAAGCGGTTGAAAACGGCGCCGAGCACATCGACACCGCGATCTCCAGCTTCGCTTGGGGCACCAGCCACCCGGGCACCGAGTCGATGGTCGCGGCCCTTAAAGGCAGCGAATACGACACCGGCCTCGACCTGGCGCTGTTGCAGGAAATCGGCCTGTACTTCTACGCCGTGCGTAAGAAGTATCACCAGTTCGAAAGCGAATTCACTGCCGTCGACACCCGTGTACAAGTTAACCAAGTGCCGGGCGGGATGATCTCCAACCTCGCCAACCAGCTCAAAGAGCAGGGCGCGCTGAACCGCATGAGCGAAGTGCTGGCCGAGATCCCGCGTGTGCGTGAAGACCTGGGCTTCCCGCCGCTGGTGACCCCGACCTCGCAAATCGTGGGCACCCAGGCGTTCTTCAACGTCCTGGCAGGCGAGCGCTACAAGACCATCACCAACGAAGTGAAGCTCTACCTGCAAGGTGGCTACGGCAAAGCGCCGGGCGTGGTGAACGAAAAACTCCGTCGTCAGGCCATTGGCAACGAAGAGCTGATCGACGTGCGTCCGGCTGACCTGCTCAAGCCAGAAATGGCCAAATTGCGTGGCGAAATTGGCGCGCTGGCCAAGTCTGAAGAAGACGTGCTGACCTTCGCCATGTTCCCGGACATCGGCCGTAAATTCCTTGAAGAGCGTGCTGCGGGCACCCTGGCTCCAGAAGTGCTGCTGCCGATCCCTGAAGCGGGTGGCGTGAGCAAAGCGGGCGGCGAAGGCGTACCGACCGAATTCGTGATCGACGTCCACGGCGAAAGCTACCGCGTCGACATCACCGGTGTGGGCGTCAAGGCCGAAGGCAAGCGCCACTTCTACCTGTCCATCGACGGCATGCCGGAAGAAGTGGTGTTCGAACCGCTCAACGAATTCGTCGGTGGTTCCTCCAGCAAGCGCAAACAAGCCAGCGAGCCGGGCCACGTCAGCACCGCCATGCCGGGCAACATCGTCGACGTGCTGGTCAGCGTGGGCGACACCGTCAAAGCGGGCCAATCGGTACTCATCACCGAAGCCATGAAAATGGAAACCGAAGTACAGGCCTCCATCGCCGGCAAAATCGTCACCATCCACGTCATCAAAGGCGACCGCGTCAACCCGGGCGAAATCCTGATCGAAATCGAAGCCTGATACGCCATTGATTCAAACGCTTTAAACCTCGGGGGAGCATGTGCTCCCCTTTTTTTATCCGAGATTTGACTCCTACGCGGGGGTGAAATCAGGCATTTCGTACGACGTTTCCCTTTCAATCTGTAAAAGTTTGATCGGCGGCGACTCGATCAGGCCAGGGTGCAGTCTTTGGGTGATTATGTTTATGTAATGCTGATTATTAATATTCAAGATTCTTAATAGTTAAAGTCGAAAGTTATCGTCTAGTTGTAGGAGATTATCCATGTAGGACATTGATATGTACTACATGCCGAAGATATAGCGCCGGTTGATTTAGAGTTTTTAACAAGGCGTGGCCCGGATACATACACTTCGTGGTATACCGTAATTCCACAGGCGGTACTATTGAGAGCCGCTTGAGCAGCGCAGATTAAGGCGGGCATAGATTATGCAAAATCAAAGGGCTATTAAGTGGGCGTTCTGGGCGCTTTTGGTTATTTGCCTGGTACAGGCACTCTATATCTTTATATCTTCCCCATTCAGGCCAGACCCTAGCAAGGTGGTATCAGCCACTAACGTCAGCGGAGGTGGAGCTGTTTATGAATTGCTGTACGACACTGGTGGCGCCACTGTGGCGGACACTTACAGGTATTTCCTCATGGAAGTTCAGTCTAGTGACGAAGCGGTCCTTGAAAAATCTAAAAAGATGGAGCCATTCCTCGTTACCAAGAGTGGCAATGCTGTTCGTGAGGTTACAGGAGATAAGGTGAAATTAAAAACTAATAATACGATTTATAAGTTTGTTAACATCTCAATATTTAAATTAAATGGAGAGATTCAGATCGTAAGGTTTGAACTTGATGCAACTGTCCCTTAGGAATGGCTGCTACCGATCCCTGAAAAGATCGCGTCAATCTGGGCGAAATCCTGATCGAAATCGAAGCCTGATACGCCATTGATCAATTTTTTTACCCGAGATTTGACCCCGACCTGTAGGAGCGAGCTTGCCTCGCGATCTTTTTAAGATCAAAAGATCGCGAGGCAAGCTCGCTCCTACAAGGTCTGCGTTTTAATGCAGATTTATTTTCGGATACGGGACTACATCTGCAATTTATTGCATTTTTAAGCAGGAAGCACCTGTGAAACTGCACTATATTGCAGTGCATGGTCTGTTCGTGTATTTGAAGTGCATTAAATTGCAGGTGGGTAAATGTTCCAATTAACGCTTCAGCTCTACAGTGCTGGCCAGTGGTGGGATGCGATGACGCTGGCTTTTTCTGAGCCGGAAAAAGGTCTGAAAGGGTCTTGTCGCTTTGGGTACAAGCAGGATTATTTAGTAGAAAACCTGCACGCCATTGATAGCCCTTTCTCAGCTTCGGTGAGTGCATGTGTATCGCTTGGTTGGGAGGCCCGGCACACCAAAGAGGCGCCGGCTTTTCTGCATGACATTGCACCCGCAGGTGCTGCTAAAAAAATTCTGACTCGGAAAATAGGTCGTGAAAAGCCGGACGCTCTGGCGATTGATCTTTTTTTACTGGGCCGCAGCACGCCGGCACCTATTGGTCACCTTCGAATTAAAGAGTCGTATGAGCGGTTGGGGGTCAACGCGCCCATTGGTTTTTCCCGGCAGTCACTGATTGACCGCGACAATGATTTTCTTGAGTACGCTCATGAGCAGGGCGCCGCTATTGGCGGGGCGACAGGGGCGGGCGGGGAGGCTCCCAAGCTCTTAATGGCTGAGGCGGCTGATGGATTGTTGTACCCGGATGCCACGCTTGCCGATGCTGATGTTAAGCAGCACTGGTTTATAAAGTTTTCCCGCAATCAAGCGCTCGAGCGTGATCAAGTCATTCTACGCAGTGAATACCTGTACTACCGGGCGCTGCAAACATTGGGTATTGAAACCGTCCCCGTCCAGGGTTTGGCTTTGGAAGAAGGCCGTAAACCGAGCCTGTGGATGCAGCGCTTTGATCGCCAAGTAACGGCTCAGGGAGTGCAGCGGCTGGCCGTGGAATCGGTTTATTCGTTGGCTCAAGTCACGGAGGCAGGCAGTGATATGAGCCACCTGGAAGTGATCAAATTATTGGCAACGCTGTGGGCGCAGGCGGGGCAGCAAGCGCAAATCCCTGATCTGGTGGCTGAATATTTGCGCCGCGATCTTTTAAATAAAATCCTGGGCAACAGCGATAACCACGGTCGTAATACGGCGATCATTCGTGGTGCGGACTCGTTTCGTTTGGCTCCAATCTATGACTTGGCACCCATGGTGATGGACGATGAAGGCATTACTCGCACCACCAAGTGGGGGGCGGGTATTGAGAGCGCTGGGCAGATCAATTGGCGAGCAGCCTGTGAGTCGCTGGGCGCCATTGTTGTTCCGGATATGGCCTTTGAACGCTTACGCGCCGATGCAGAGCAACTGCGGGCCTTGCCGGATCTGCTCAGTGCGAGCGGTCTGCCCGATATCACCATGAATCACCCGCAAATCGCGCTCAAACATCTGGATAAACGCCTACAAGAATGGGGGCTGAAATGACCCTGAGCATTGATGTGCGCCAACTGAAGATCGAGAGCATTGAGGCCGATCTGACGCAGGGCAAGATCACGCTAGGCCAAGCGGTGAAGCGCTTGAGGGTGGATGTCACGACGCTACAGCAAACCCAGTTCGCCGGGATGTGCAGAATCTCGGTCCGTACGTTGATCCAGATTGAACACGACGAGGGCAACCCCACGCTCAAATCCTTGAATGCAGTCTTCAAACCGTTCGGTCTGCAAATGGGTGTGGTGCGTCGGCCAAGAAAATTTTAAGTCCCTTTTGAGCCCAAAAACGCCCAACAGTCCTTGTTGGGCGTATTGATCAAAAATTAATCAGTTAATGCTCTGCATTCTTCAAGTGTCTTGATTTGACCGCTTTTTGGTTGGTTATCCAGTGCCAGCCATTTTTCAAAGCCTGTCGCTATAGCCGGCCATTCCGTACTAATAATGCTGTACCACGTGGTATCACGGTTATTGCCTTTGGCTACCATATGTTGGCGAAATACGCCTTCGTATGTGTACCCTAATCGTACCGCAGTACGATTGGAGCGGGCGTTTTCGCTGTTGCACTTCCATTCCAGGCGGCGGTTGCCCAGGGCGAAGGATTCCTTGGCCAGCAGGTAAGCGGCTTCGGTGCTTTTCGGCGAACGCTGCATCGGTGCGCCGAAGGTGACGTGGCCGATTTCGATGCGCCCGTGCTCGGGCACGATGGACATTAGGCTGAGCATGCCCTGCGCCTGCCCCGAGGCCTGGTCGATGACGGTGTAGTAGTAAGGGTCTTGGCTGGCGGCATTGCTGTTGAGCCACTGGTCAAAGGCCGCACGCTCCTTGAAAGGGCCGTAGGCCATGTAGTCCCAGAGTTTGGGGTCGCCTGCGGGCCCTTCCAAGGCTAGCCATAAATCATCGCCATGGCGCTGTGGATCGAGCTTTTCCAGACGAATGTAACGCCCCTGGATGACGGGGTTGTGTGGACGCTTGGCGGGTTGCCAGTGTTCTAGAGATTGAGGCACCGCGGGTTCCTTATTTATGACAAGGCTTTGCGAAACTGGATAAAGCCAGGGCGCTCGGCAATCCGTTCGTAAAGTTGGATCGCCGTGGCGTTGGTTTCGTGGGTCAGCCAATGGACTTTGGCGCAATGGTTGTCGCGGGCGGTGGCGTAGACGTGTTCGATCAGCAGGCGACCGGCGCCGGTGCCACGGATTTCGGGGCTGACAAACAGGTCTTGCAGGTAGCAGGAATTACCGATGCTCCAGTTGGAACGGTGGTAAATGAACTGCACGATGCCCACCGCTTTGTCGCCTTGCCAGGCAATGGCCAGTTGGGTCGGTTCAGCCGGGTCGAGAAAGCGCTGCCAGGTCGACTCGCTGACTTCGGCAGGCAACTCGGTGTTGTAGAAGGTCAAGTACGCCTGCCAGAGCGGCAACCAATGGTCGTGATCGGCGGCGGTGGCGGGTTTGATCTGCACGTGGTGGGTCATGTTGCTATTCCTTGGCCATTAAGTGAGCGAGGGCGTGGTCGTGTGAATTGGGGTTTGCCAATAGCCCGTCGCGCACACCGAGTTGGTCAACACTGCTGCGGTTTTGGCTGAGTTTGCGTTTGCCGATCAGTCGGGAGATGGGCACGCTGAACCCGACGATGGCTTTGAGCATGCTGTCGATGTATTCGCTGGGGGCGTCGCTGACCGCCCACGGCTCGGGTCGATTGGCTTCATGTTTGCTGCTCAGTCGGCTGACCAATGCCAGCAAGCGGTCGTGATCGTCGAACACGTCGGGTTGGCCATAGGCATGCACGGCCAGGTAGTTCCAGGTAGGCACTGCTTTACCGTGTTCGGCTTTGCTGGGGTAAAAGGACGGGCTGATGTAGGCCTGTTCGCCAGCAAAAATCACCAGCGCTTCGCCGCCTTCAGCCAGTGCCTGCCAGTGCGGGTTGGCGCGTGCCAGGTGGCCATACAACGTACCGTAAGGGCCTTCATCGGGAGCGAGCAGTAGCGGAACATGGCTGGCGATCAGGCCTTGGCTGCCCTGGGTGATCAGCACGGGCAGAGGTGAGGCTTGCATCTGAAGATGCAAGGCAGCGGTGTCGTTTTCGGCGAAGGCGCGGGGTACGTACATAGAAATATTCCTTGGCGAATGACTGCATCCTAGGCAGGCTAATGGTTCGTTGTAAGAGCCATTAATGGTCATTTTTATAGGTCCAATCCATGCCTGATTCAGCGTTATCCATCGCGTTCAATGCGACCGGGATCGAGCTTGATCCCAAGAAGGGGTTGAGCGCCCAGCTGTATCAGGCGTTACGCCAGCGCGTGCTGGATGGACGGCTCAACAGCGGTTCGCGGTTACCGGCCAGTCGCGACTTGGCGGCGGCGCTTGGGGTTTCGCGCAACAGCGTGGTGCGGGCCTACGATCAGCTCTATGCCGAGGGGTTTATCGAAGGGCGGGTCGGTGACGGTACTTATGTGGCGCAATTGCCCGAAAAAGCCTTACCGCTTAAAAAGTTGTCCACCAAGTTACCCACAGGCTTTTCAACAGGGTTACCCACAGGTTTATCCACAAAAGCGGTCGATTTACCTGTAATTACATCCAGTAAACTTATCCACAGCACGGCCTTGGGGAGGGTTATTCAGCACCCTTTACCGCTGCCGGCGAAGGGGGCACCACGGGCTTTTCGGGTGGGGGTACCGGCCTATGATTTGTTCCCGTTCGAGGTCTGGAGCAAGCTCCAGGCGGCTTTTTGGCGCAAGCCGGACATGCAGCATTTGTGTTACGGCGATCCAGCCGGAGAACAGCGCTTGCGAGAGCTGATTGCCGTCTATTTGCGCACTTCGAGGGGTTTATCCTGCACGTCTGAGCAAATTTTGATCACCAGTGGTGCACAGCAAGGAATTAGCCTTTGTGCACAGCTGTTGGTGGAGCCCGGCTGTGGGGTGGCTGTGGAAAACCCCGGGTATCGCGCGGCCGCGCAGGCTTTTGCGATTGCCGGGGCCCGGGTGCAGGGTGTTGCGGTCGATCACGAAGGCATGGACTGCGCGGCGCTGGCGGGTTTGCACGATTGCACGCTGGCTTACGTGACCCCGTCGCATCAGTACCCCACCGGCGTCACCATGAGCCTGGCCCGGCGCCTGGAGTTGCTGGCGTGGGCCGAGCGCACGCAGGGCTGGATCATCGAAGACGACTACGACGGCGAATACCGCTATAGCGGCGCGCCCTTGGCCCCGCTGGCGGCACTGGATCGTCAGGGGCGGGTGATCTATGTGGGCACGTTCGGCAAGGTGGCGTTTCCGGCGCTGCGTCTGGGGTATGTGGTATTACCGCCTGCGCTGGTTGAGCCCTTTGCCCAGCGGCGGGCGCTGGACATGCGTCATTCAGAGGTCAGCACGCAAGTAGTGATGGCGGAGTTCATGGCCGCCGGGCATTTCCAGCGCCATATCAGGCGCATGCGCCGGGCTGCGCTGGCGCGGCGCAATGCCTTGCTGGCGGATTGGCCTACTGATATCCCCGGGCTGGGCGCCGCGCCCAGTGTGGCGGCGGGTTTGCACATGAGCGTGCAGGTTTCAAGCGTTGAGCGTGAGCACACCTTGTTGGCGCAGGCAGAACAGGTTGGGGTTGAGATCAACGGTTTAAGCCGTTATTGGCTGGACGATTCGGTCGAGCCTGTGGATAAACGTGCAGGGTTGGTGCTGGGCTTTGCGGCGGTGCCGGAGGCAGATATCAAAGCGGCGCTGGTGCGGTTGAAACGGGCGTGGAAGAAAGCCCCGTAGTCGCTGTCGAGGCACGAGGCTGCGATGCGGCCCGCAGGACCGCCACATGGGGTCGCTGCGCAACCCATCGCAGCCTCGTGTACAGGCTTTTTTACTTTTTGGACACTTTCAGAAATCCTTCCAGTACGTTGACCGCGTTCACGCCGATCTCTTCTACCGCGTAACCGCCTTCCATCACGAACAAGGTCGGTTTGCCCAGACGGGCAATGCGTTCGCCCATGAGCAGGTAGTCCGGGCTGTCGAGTTTGAACTGAGAAATCGGGTCGCTTTTAAACGTGTCCACACCGAGCGATACCACCACCACATCGGCTTCGTAGTGCTCGATCTCGCTGCAGGCTTGTTCCAGTGCAGTGCTCCAGCGATCCCAGCCTGAGCCGGCTGCCAGCGGGTAGTTGAAGTTGAAGCCTTCACCCGCGCCTTCACCCAGTTCATCGGCATAGCCCAGAAAGAACGGGAACTCGGCTTCAGGGTGCCCGTGAATCGAGGTGAACAGCACGTCGTCGCGTTCATAAAAGATCGACTGGGTGCCGTTGCCATGGTGGTAGTCCACGTCTAGGATGGCGACTTTGCTGCGGCCCTGGTCGAGGAAGGCCTGGGCGGCAATGGCGGCGTTGTTGAGGTAGCAATAACCGCCCATTAAGTCGCTGGCGGCGTGGTGCCCAGGCGGACGGCACAGGGCGAATGCGCTGTGGGCGCCGTTCTGGATGGCCGCTTGCGCCGTCAGTGCAACTTGCGCTGCGCTGTAGGCCGCCTGCCAAGTGCCCGCGGTAATCGGCGCGCCACCGTCAAAGCTGTAATAACCCAGTTGGCCATGCAGGCTGGTGGGGACTACGGCGCGCAGGGTGCGGGCTGGCCATGTGTACGGGAGCAAGTCGCCGTCTTTGCCGTGTTCGAGCCAGCGGTTCCAGGCACCCTGGAAAAAGTCCAGGTAGGCCTCGCTGTGAATACGCTGGATCGGGTCGCGGCCAAAGTCGTGGGGGCCTTGCACCGGGCCCAGCTCACGGTTTTTGACCCGTTGCAGAATGTGGTCCGCGCGCGAGGGCATTTCGAAGCAAGGCAGCAATTGCCCGTCTATCAACTCGCAGCGGCCATGGTGCAGATGGTGGTCGTCTGAATAGATAGTCAGCATTTTTCTTGTTCTCCGTAGGCTAGATCGGTGACCTACAGTTTTGCGGCGCTGGCGGTTTCAGAGAACGACAGGAGCGGCCAAAAGGAGATCAATATGGCCGAAATAACTGTCCGAAATTCGCCCCTTTTCAGGGCGCGCTGCTCCCTGTTGGCTCATGCGCGAAACTGACTGGGCGACACGCCACTCCAGCGAACAAAGGCATGGCGAAAGCTCGCCGTTTCGCTAAAGCCCAAGGTGTCGGCAATGCGATAGATCGGCCATTCGGTCTCGTGGAGTAACAACTTGGCGCGCTCAAAGCGCAGTTCGTCGAGTAATTCCTGATAGCTGCAGCCCGCGTCATGCAGGTGGCGGCGCAAGGTGCGTGGCGAGCAATTCATTTGCTCGGCCAGCCCTTCCAGTCCCGGTGCGGCATTCAGTTGGGCAGCGAGCAACTGGCGGATCCGCGACAGCCAGGTTTGTCGCCCGGTGAACTCCAGGTTCTGTTTGCGGCAGCGCTCCGCCATGGCCTGGTGGGTGATGGTATTGGCCAGCGGCAGCGGGTATTCCAGCCAGTGCCTGGCAAAGGCGAAAGCGTTGTCCGGTGCATCAAACAGGCGCGGGCAATTGAAAGTGTGCTGGTAGCGGGCGTGGTAATCCGGCTTTCTGTGGGCAAAGCGCGCGGCGAGCAAAGGTAGCGGCTGGCCGATCAAGTCTTCGCAAATGACCTTGAGCGAGACAAGGCACAGCTGCGCGTTGAACACGGCCAGTTGCGGGTCTTCATGGTAGTGATCGGCACAGAACCAGACCTGATCGTCTTCGACCTTAAGGCTTAGCTCAAAGAGTGTTCCCAGCAGTGCCGGGTAGCGTAAAGCCAAGCGCAAAGCGTCACCTAAGGTGGCACTGGTGAGTAGGGCGTAACCCAGCATGCCGTAGGACGATACATGCATGCGGCGTCCCAGTTCCAGGCCGATTTCACGGCGCAAGGCCACTGCATTGGCGCAGACGCGCATTTCTTGGTTGGTGGTGATGCGAATGTCGGCGCGGTTTAAATCCGCGGCCCGTATGCCGCTACCGGCCAACAAGGCCTCGCTGGGCAAGCCTTCGGCCTCGAAGGTGCTGAGCACCAGCGATACCGCATTTAGCGTGGTGAGATGTGAGTGCAGCATGTTCGCTTCCTGCGTGGGGACACAGGAAGCGAGCAAGTTGTGTGCCGGGGGCGTTAAGCCAATTCGCCACACAGATCCCGTTCAACCAGGCGGCGTACGTCGGCGGTGGGCAAGTCCGAGCCCAGCAACGCATGCAGCTTGCCGAATGCGGCTTCACGGGTCATGCCGCCGCCCGACAGTACGCCAGCCCCACGCAAGCGGCTACCGGCTTCGTACACGTCCAGCTCCACACCGCCTTCGTGGCATTGGGTGATGGCGACCACGACGATGCCGTTTTCGTACGCCTGTTGCAGGCTTGCGAGAAACGCCGGGTTGTCGCTGGGGCCGGTGCCGCTGCCGAAACATTCCAGCACCAGAGCTTCAATCCCGCTGTTAAGCACGGCATCCAGTTGGGCGGCGCCGATACCGGGGACCAGCGGCAATACACCGACACGGGCTTCTTGCTTGGGCTGTTGATAACTCAGCGCTGCTGGCAATGATTCGGCCTTGGTGCCGCCGCCGTTGCGCTTGAGCGCCACGAACGGGTTGCGGCCAAAGCTGCGTACTTTGGCGCAGTGGGTCGGGTCCAGCAGTTCGTCATGGAAGTACAGCTGCACGCCGAAGGGCTGACCTTGGGCAAGCGCGCTCAAGGCACCGCTGACGTTTGGCCAGGCATCGCTGTCGGGCACGCCCGCAGGCAGCATCGAGCCGGTGAACAGTACCGGGGCCTGCAAGCCCAGCAGTTGAAAGCACATGGCCGCAGCGCTGTAGGCCAGAGTGTCGGTGCCATGCAGGACAAGCACTGAGTCGCAGCCATCCTGTTCGACAGCTTCAATGATTGCGCTGCGCAGGCGCAGCCAGTAGGCGGGTGTCATGTTGGCGCTGTCGATCAGCGGGCTCATTTCACGAAAGTGCCATTGCGGTATCTGCACGTGCGGTTGGCTGGCGAGGAAGTCGCGCATGCGTGCTTCAAAGCCGGATGCAGGCGCCAAGCCGCTGGCGCTGGCTTGCATGCCGATGGTGCCGCCGGTGTAGAGCACCATGACGCGCTGGGCAGGATGAAGAGTGGCTGCAGTCATTCAGGAGTCCCCATAAGCAAAAACGCGGCGGTTCTGTCAGAACCGCCGCGTTGATATTAGCGTTTTGTTTCTTCGGTCTTGGCGGGCGGCAGAGGCGGCCAAGCCTTCAGGTCCAGATCCAGGTCCGGGAATTTGCTGGAATCGAAGACGGGAACCTTGATACCCGCGTTACGTTGGTCATCGTAGTCCTTGAGCACGCGCATGCATATCTTGAACAGCATCGCCAAGGCGATCAGGTTCACGAAGGCCAGCAAGGTCATGGTGATGTCCGCGAAGGCGAAGACGGTTTCCAGGTTCTCAATCGAGCCCCACACAATCAACATCAGTACCAGAGCGCGATAACCCATCAACGCCTTGCGGCTTTCACCGACCAGAAAGCGCAGGTTGTTTTCGCCCAGGTAGTAGTTGTAGAGCATCGAGGTGAACACGAACAACGCCAGTGCCACGCTGATGAACACGCGGCCCCATTCACCGACTACTGCGGCCAGCGAGTTTTGCGTCAGAGCAATGCCGTCGCCTTCAAAGCCCGGAGTGTAGAAGCCGGACAGCAGAATCAGCAGCGCGGTGCAGGTGCAGATCACGAAAGTGTCGAGGAATACGCTGAACGCCTGAACCACGCCTTGGGCAATCGGGTGTTCCACGTCTGCCACGGCGGCCACGTTCGGGGCGCTGCCCAAACCGGCTTCGTTGGCGAATACGCCACGTTTTACGCCCATCACGATGGCGCTGCCGATCATGCCGCCAAACACCGGGTCCATGCCGAAGGCACTTTTCACGATGTGGCCGAGCATGGCGGGGACTTGGTCGAATTGCAGCACGATCACGTAAACGGTGACGGCGATGTACGCCAGGGTTTTGACCGGAACCAGCAGGTCTGCCACCGAAGCAATACGCTTGATACCGCCGATAAACACCAGACCCAGCAGTACGGCAATGGCCACGCCGGTGTAGTTGACGTCAAAACCGAAGGCGTTTTGCAGCGAGTGGGTAACGGCATGGGCTTGCAGGCCCATAAAGGCAAAGCCGAAGGTGATCAGCAGCAAGACTGCCATCAACTTGCCCATCCAGATTTTGCCCAAGCCGTACTTCATATAAAAGGACGGGCCGCCGCGCAGTTGGCCTTCCGCGTCGCGACGCTTGTACAGCTGGCCTAACGAACATTCGATCAGGCTGCTGGACATGCCGACCAGTGCGGTCACCCACATCCAGAACACGGCACCGGGGCCACCCAGGGTCACGGCAATGCCGACACCGGCAATGTTGCCCGCGCCTACACGGCCCGCCAGGCTCAGCATCAGCGCTTGAAACGAGCTGAGTTGGCCGGCGCTGCTGCGCAAGCTGTCTTTAAACACTGCAAACATGTGCAGGAAGTAACGGAGCTGAACGAAACGCGAGCGGATCGTGAAGTAGCCACCGAGCCCAACCATGAGCACGATTAGTACTTTCCCTGAGAGGAAGTCATTGATGACTTCTAGCATGGATTATTCCTCGCTGTTTTTATCTGATGGCAAAACGGCCGGATCAGGGTTACCCATTACGCCCGTCAAGTCAGGGCATAAAGCTAGGTAATCAAAGGGATCCTGGCCATGTTGCTGCTTGGTTTACGATGCTGTTTCCGCACTGCCGATGGCCGCTGTTGCAGGGCCCATGCACGGGAAGAGGGGCGGCACTATACCTAGGAGTGTAGGAAGCGTCTCTATAAGTGACTGATTTTTCATGTGTGTCCCGTCTGAAAAGCCCTCGTTTGTGGCCGAAATCGACGGTAGGCGCTGACGTAGGCTGCAATTTTTTGAGCGAGCTATCGGTCGGGGGGTACGCAAAAAGATGTAGCAGTTGCCGAAGGCTACGTCCGATTGCGCAGCGATCGTAAATCCGGAATACGCAGTATTGCTGGTGCATCGAGGTGTCTGATTTTACGGCGGCTTCGCCCCCGGACGTAGCCTTCGGCAACTGCTACGAAAACGTACAGTGCCCTTGAATCCCAGGCAAAAAAAAGGGCCTGCAGATGTGTCTGCAAGCCCTCAAAAGGTGAGAGGTGTCTAGTCCCTCGACCTGGTGAGCTTCAAATCGGTAGCGGGTGTTACGGCGTTAGTCCTTCAAAGGCACCAAACGCGGGGCAATCATGTTTTCCGGGCGCAGGATGTCGTCGAGCATGGCGTCGTCGAGCAAGCCTTCTTCGCGCACCAGTTCCAGTACGCCACGGCCGCTTTCAAGGGCGATACGGGCGATACGGGTGGCGTTTTTGTAGCCGATGTACGGGTTCAGTGCAGTTACCAGGCCGATCGAGTGTTCGACCAGTTCACGGCAGCGTGCTTCGTTGGCGGTGATGCCGACGATGCAGTGTTCGCGCAGCATGTCCATGGCGCGTTGCAGCAGGCGGATCGAGTCGAGCACCTTGAAGGCGATCAGCGGCTCCATCACGTTCAGTTGCAGTTGGCCGCCTTCGGCTGCCATGGTCAGCGCCAAGTCGTTACCGATGACCTGGAAGGCTACCTGGTTAACAGCTTCCGGAATAACCGGGTTGACCTTACCGGGCATGATCGAGCTGCCTGGCTGACGCGCTGGCAGGTTGATTTCGTTGATGCCGGTGCGTGGGCCGCTGGACAGCAGACGCAGGTCGTTGCAGATCTTCGACAGCTTGACCGCGGTGCGCTTGAGCATGCCGGAGAACAGCACGAAGGCGCCCATGTCGGAGGTGGCTTCGATCAGGTCGGCGGCCGGTACCAGCGGCTGACCGCTGATCAGCGCCAGACGCTGTACGGCCAGCGCTTGGTAGCGCGGGTCAGCGTTGATGCCGGTACCGATCGCGGTGCCGCCCAGGTTCACTTCAGTCAGCAGTTCCGGAGCCAGCGTCTTCAGACGGGCCAGGTCTTCGCCCATGGTGGTGGCGAAGGCACGGAATTCTTGACCCAAGGTCATCGGTACGGCGTCTTGCAGTTGGGTACGACCCATCTTCAGGACGTGGTTGAATTCAACACCCTTGGCGGCGAAGGCCTGAATCAGGCTGTCGAGGCTGGCCAGCAGGGCGTCATGGCCCAGCAGCAGACCCAGACGGATCGCGGTCGGGTAGGCATCGTTGGTCGACTGCGCCATGTTGACGTCGTCGTTCGGGTGCAGGTACTGGTACTCGCCTTTCTGGTGACCCATTGCTTCGAGAGCAATGTTGGCGATCACTTCGTTGGCGTTCATGTTGGTGGAGGTACCGGCGCCACCTTGAATCATGTCGACCACGAATTCTTCGTGGAAGTCACCGCGGATCAATCGTGCACAGGCTTCGCTGATGGCGGCGTGCTTGGCAGCGCTCAGATGCCCCAGTTCACGGTTGGCGTCTGCAGCGGCCTGTTTGACCATTGCCAGACCGACAACCAGTTTTGGGTAATGCGAAATCGGAACGCCCGAGAGGCGGAAGTTATTCACCGCTCGCAGGGTCTGGATGCCGTAATACGCTTGAGCCGGTACTTCGAGGGCGCCAAGTAGGTCGTTTTCTGTGCGGAATGATGCAGCGGAGGACATGATAGAAATCATCTCGATATGGACCCGGTCTGGGCCGGAACGCTGCGAATCCTAGGCTTGCAGACTATTTTGGGCCAATGCCTTTAAACACTATCCTATGCAGAAACGGCATAATGGCGACGTGACGCGACCGCCGCGTCGAACGTGTGACCCAATTTGGTGCGCGTCCGGGAGGACTCGATGAATCTCGAAAGTAAATGGCTGGAGGACTTCAGTGCCCTGGCCGCCACTCGCAGTTTTTCTCAGGCGGCAGAGCGCCGCTTTGTGACTCAGCCAGCTTTCAGCCGACGTATTCGCAGCCTCGAAGCGGCCCTGGGGCTGACCTTGGTGAATCGTTCCCGCACCCCGGTGGAGTTGACTGCGGCCGGTCAGCTGTTTTTGGTTACGGCGCGCACGGTGGTCGAGCAGCTTGGCGAGGTGTTGCGTCACTTGCATCACCTCGAAGGCGGGCAGGGCGAGGTCATGCAAGTGGCGGCTGCGCACTCTCTGGCGCTGGGGTTTTTCCCGCGCTGGATCGCTCAATTGCGCAACGAAGGGTTGAACATCGCCACGCGGCTGGTTGCGACTAACGTCGGAGACGCGGTGCACGCTTTGCGCGAAGGCGGCTGCGATTTGATGCTGGCTTTTTACGATCCGGACGCTGCGTTGCAGATGGATCCGGAGATTTTTCCGTCGCTGCACTTGGGCAACACCGAAATGCTGCCCGTGTGCGCTGCCGATGCTGACGGCAAGCCGCTGTTTGATCTGGAAGGTGAAGGCAGCGTGCCGTTGCTGGCGTACAGCGCCGGGGCGTTTCTTGGGCGCTCGGTCAACTTGCTGCTGCGCCAGCGTGCCCTGCGGTTTACCACTATTTATGAAACCGCGATGGCGGACAGCCTCAAGAGCATGGCGCTGGAAGGTCTGGGTATCGCCTGGGTTCCGCGTTTAAGTGTGCGGGCAGAGCTTGAGCGGGGCGAACTGGTGATCTGTGGCGGCCCGCAATGGCACGTGCCGCTAGAGATTCGCCTGTATCGCTGCGCGTTGGTGCGCAAGGCGAACGTGCGATTGTTGTGGCGCAAGCTGGAAGGCGGGGCGTCATCGACCCCTTAAGTGAAGGCCGGGCGTGACGGCCTTCATTCAACGGTTCTCAGCAACTGTTGTCAGTCGAGCTGGCTGACATAGTTGCGGATATTTCCACGGTTCTCATCGCTGTAGCGAAAGCGTGCGCAGGTCCCCTCTTTACGCTCCGTTGCCATGAATGTTGCACACCCGTGGGCGCTAAATTGTTCGGGGTCCACATAGTAAGAGGTCGCCGCGTGGGTTGCGCCGAAACAGTGGCCTATTTCATGAGCCACGACAGTGCGGCCCAAGGTAGTGGCGAAAGCGATGTTGGATTCCTGCAAGGCCAAGCCTTCGACCCCCTGGGCAGGGGATAAGTAGCCATCAATCAGTATCAGGTATATATCAGTGGCTTTGGCTGTTCGTTGCTGCGCAACCCTGTACGCATCAACGGCGTGATTGATGTCAGCTGAAATCAATCCTATATAGTCGTCTAAATTTGGGTATCGGGTTGCATATGACAGGTAGTCAAAGTCTGTCATGCCTGGCGTGTCGTAGATAAATTCAACGTTGACTGGGCGCTTTGTTATGTCTGAAAGTTCAGGCGTGAAGTGAGTGAAAAACATGCCTTTCAGGTGTTCTTCATTTTTTAACATGACAGTGTCATGGACAAAGGTATAAATATTAATCGGGAGCATGGCTGATTACACCGTTTAGTAAAGATCAGAGACTTATGAGTTAAGGGGCATCGCTCAGGAAGGCTTTGATGCGCTCTCTGTTTTTTGGCGTATAGCGATAACAGTTGCCTCGGACATTGGATATGTCTTGATACATGTACGTCTCACATTCACCGCCCCACGCATTCCAGCCCAATTCGGCATCTTCATGGGTTGCGTTGAAACTGTGACCGATCTCATGGGCAATCACTTGATAGGACTGGGCGCTGGCAATGACGGCAGGTTTGCCGGGGTAGGCGCACCCCAGGGTCGTGGCGTTGATCGGGTCTTTGGTGACTAAAATATAGCGCTCGGTTTTTCCCCACTCCAAACCCTTGTCGTTTTTGTAGCCGGCGGCGGCTTTTTGCCAACTCCATAAAATGTCATCTACGTTTTCGCCCTTGTAGTTATGGTCTGTCAGACCCTGTACATGACGTACTTCATTAAAGGCAAAGGACCTGCCGGTAATAAAAGCTATTTCATCCGTAAACTCCTTGAAATAGCCCCGGCCCAGCGTGTGGGCGATGCTGCCTGGGACATCATCGTGAACAAAGATATAAAGCGTAATCGGTTTCATGTTAATCATCCTTAATTGTGGCGCTGACACATTATTGAGTGTTGTGAGCGCCGCCTGCAGTCCTTGCAGGTAGTTGGTTATTTGGGTGCTGCATAAAGAGTTAAGCGGTTATTGCGTGAGTGTGTGAGGCGTCTAATTCGATGCGGCAAGTAGTCAATATCACCTCAGATCGTAAGTCTGACAGCAGGAGGCAACATGCCTCCAATGCTGTTAATTATTGACCTGTCGGTCAGTAAAACCAGTCGTTTCGGGGTTTGATTTGCCTGCAGACAGATGGTCGCCAAAGGTGCTTTCAAATGGCCTCTTTGGGGTATACTGCGCGGCCTTCGGCTGGCATGACCGGCCTTAATTTCTATAACAAGCCACGTCGGATCCTCCACGTGGCTTGTTGTTTTTTGACGCGCCTGCGGGCGCCCAAGAGAAGAGGCGCGACGATGAGTGCACTGGTAGGCGTGATCATGGGCTCCAAGTCCGATTGGTCCACCCTCAGCCACACCGCCGATATGCTGGAAAAACTCGGCATCCCTTACGAAGTTAAAGTGGTCTCTGCCCACCGGACTCCGGATTTGCTGTTCCAGTATGCCGAAGAGGCCGAAGGCCGCGGGATCGAGGTCATTATTGCCGGAGCCGGTGGCGCAGCCCACTTGCCTGGCATGTGTGCCGCTAAAACCCATTTGCCTGTACTGGGTGTGCCGGTGCAATCGTCGATGCTGTCGGGTGTCGACTCGCTGCTGTCGATCGTGCAAATGCCGGCTGGCATTCCGGTCGCTACTCTGGCCATCGGCAAAGCTGGCGCGATCAACGCCGCGCTGTTGTCGGCGAGCATTCTGGGCGCCAAGCACCCGCAGTTCCATACCGTATTGAAAGCATTCCGTGCAGAGCAGACTGACAGCGTGCTGGACAATCCAGACCCGCGCCTGGCCTGAGGTTTTTGACGATGAAAATCGGTGTAATCGGTGGCGGCCAACTCGGTCGCATGCTGGCCCTGGCGGGGACTCCGCTGGGCATGAACTTCGCCTTCCTGGACCCGGCACCTGATGCCTGTGCTGCTGCCTTGGGCGAGCACATTCGTGCGGACTACGGCGATCAGGATCATCTGCGCCAGTTGGCTGACCAGGTTGATCTGGTGACGTTTGAGTTTGAAAGCGTCCCGGCTGAAACCGTGGCATTCCTGTCGCAATTCGTTCCGGTTTACCCGAGTGCCGATGCCCTGCGCATTGCCCGTGACCGCTGGTTCGAAAAGAGCATGTTCAAGGACTTGGGCATTCCGACGCCTGCGTTCGCTGACATCCAGTCCCAGGCGGATCTGGACGCGGCGGTGGCCAGCATCGGTCTGCCTGCGGTGCTCAAAACCCGCACCCTGGGTTATGACGGCAAAGGTCAGAAAGTGCTGCGCACTGCGGCTGATGTTGAAGGGACGTTTGCTGAGCTGGGCAGTGTTGCCTGCCTGCTGGAAGGCTTTGTGCCGTTTACCGGTGAAGTGTCGCTGATCGCCGTGCGCGGTCGTGATGGCGAAACCCGGTTTTACCCGCTGGTGCACAACACCCACGACAGCGGCATTCTCAAGTTGTCGGTAGCGAGCACGGATCATCCGCTGCAAGCCTTGGCCGAAGACTATTCCAGCCGCGTGCTCAAGCACTTGGATTACGTGGGCGTGATGGCTTTCGAGTTCTTTGAAGTCGACGGTGGCCTCAAGGCCAACGAAATTGCCCCGCGTGTGCACAACTCCGGCCACTGGACCACCGAAGGCGCCGAGTGCAGCCAGTTCGAAAACCATCTGCGCGCCATCGCTGGCCTGCCGCTGGGTTCGACGGCCAAGGTGGGCGAGAGCGCCATGCTCAACTTCATCGGCCGCGTGCCACCGGTTGAGCAGGTGATCGCGATTGCCGACTGCCATTTGCATCATTACGGCAAAGCCTTCAAGGCCGGCCGCAAGGTGGGCCATGCCAACCTGCGCTGCGCCGACATGGCCACCCTGAACTCGCAAATCCAGCGCGTTGAGGCGTTGATCGACGAGGCATAAGTCTGCAGTCGACGGAACCATTGAGGTGCCGTTGCTCTCTGATGGCGTGAAACCAAAGTGCTGACTAGGCTTTGGTTAACGCCATCTAATGAGAGGACGCGTGCATGGGCATCATCGGAACCATTTTTATCGGCTTGATCGTTGGCCTGCTGGCTCGTTTCCTGAAACCGGGTGACGACAGCATGGGCTGGATCATGACCATCATTCTGGGTATCGCGGGCTCTTTGGCGGCGACCTATGGTGGGCAGGCGTTGGGTATCTACCATGCTGGCGAAGGTGCCGGCTTTATTGGTGCGGTCATCGGCGCCATTATCCTGCTGGTCATTTACGGCATGGTGAAGAAAAAGAGCTGATCGCGTGCAGCCCTCTCTGCGCTGATCGCAGAGAGGGCTAGAATGCGCGACGTATTCACTTCTCTTTGATTGAGCTCTTCATGCGCCGCCTTCTATTGACCTTTCTTTTGCTGGGCTGCGGCCTGGTACACGCGGCAGAACTGCCCGAAACCGACTGGCTGGACTTGATGCCCAAGTCGGATCAAAAAGCCCTCGAAGCCATGCCTGAAATCGATCACAACTCGCCTGAAGCTCAGGGGACGTTTACCGATAAGGGTGGCTTGAAGCAAAGCAAAGGCCTGCCGGCCGTGATGTATTCCAACAAAACGGTTGCCAGCATGAACGGCAAAAACATCCGTTTGGGCGGTTACCCCGTGCCGTTGGAAACCGACGCCAAGGGTCGCAGCACGCTGTTTTTCCTGGTGCCTTACCCGGGGGCTTGCATCCATGTGCCGCCGCCGCCGCCCAACCAATTGGTGCTGGTGCGCTATCCAAAAGGCTTGAAGCTGGACGACATCTACACGCCGCTGTGGGTGATGGGCACGCTGAAAGTCGAGAAGGTCAGCAATGACCTGGCAGATGCGGCTTATGCACTGGATGCCAGCAAAGTGCGGGTGGTGGTTGAGGCGGATTTGTAACAGCTGCCTGGACTGTAGGAGCCGCCGCAGGCTGCGATCTTTTGACGTTCAAAAAGATCGCAGCCGTCGTTCCTCGGCAGCTCCTACGTTCAGGCCAGTTTTTGGCTGCTGATGCTCACACTCAAGGTGTGGTTTGCGCCTGGCGCCAGGGTGATGATGTCGTCCATGACGTTGGCGGTTTCGATGCACAGCATGCGTTGCCAGCCATCTAAAGCCATGTCGCCGAGGGTGGCTGTTTTGTCGATCCACGGGTTCCAGATCACGGCAGAGCGCGAGCCTTGGCTGGTGAGCTGAATGCGGCGGTGCCAGTCTGCATCGACAATGCTCAACTGTGGCGGTGTGTCCAGGTAGATACGGTCAGTCTCACCGGTAAAGGTCAAGTTGCCGATTTGTGGCACACGCCTCCAGTCGTCGAGGGTTTCGATGTAGGTCAGCCCGTCAACGCCTTCGACATGAACGTTGCGTACGTCACTGACCGCGAAATAGCTGTGCAGCGCCTGGCTGATGCTCACCGGTGCGTCGCTGCGGTTGTGGCTGGTGAGGCTGACATGCAACTGGGTATCGAGACGGATGTTCAGGGTCAGTGCCACGTGATGGGGCCAACCGGGCAGGCCGCCTTCGATGTGGGGCAGGCCCAACTCAATGTGCAGGGCTTCACCTGCATCGTCGATTTCCAGCACTTCCCATTCACGGGTGCGCACCAGACCGTGGGCGGTGGCGGGCTCAGTACTGTCGTGCATGGCCTGCACGCTGTCCGGGTTGCGCGCCAGGTTGCCAAACCACGGCCAGCACACTGGCATGCCGGTGCGGATGCCATGACCTTTTTTGAATTGGGCTTTTTCATTGAGCCAGATAATGGGCGGCTCATCGCCCACCTGGTAGCTGAGCACCTGCGCGCCTTGTTTGGCGACCAGTAGCTGGGCCTGGCCATGCTGAAAGTGCCAGCACTCCAGTTCGTCCAGGGTGACAGACTCAATGTGGTACATGGCAGGCTCTCTATACAGGGGCGGGTTAGCGGCGTGGCGGAACGGAACGTGTGCGGCCGCTGCCATCAATGGCAACGAAGACAAACACGGCTTCGGTGACTTTGCGCCATTCGCTGGACAGCGGGTCGTCGCTCCAGACTTCAACCATCATCTGGATCGAGCTGCGGCCGATTTCCAGTGCCTGGGTATAGAACGACAACTGCGCGCCGACGGCCACAGGCACCAGAAACGCCATGCGATCAATCGCGACGGTGGCTACTCGGCCACCCGCAACCTTGCTGGCCATTGCGGTACCGGCCAGGTCCATTTGCGAGACCAGCCAGCCACCAAAAATATCGCCGAAACCATTGGTTTCGCGTGGCAATGCGGTGATTTGCAAAGCGAGGTCGCCTTGCGGGATTGGATCTTCTTGTTCGAGCTCTATCATGCCGAAGGGCCTCTGACCCGTGATTCATCTTGTGTATTGCGGGTGAATAAGCGTCTAAAGAAAAACGATTCAGCCCGAACATACTACGTTCGTCACGTTCTTCATAAGCCGCGCCAAGGGAAACTCTGCGAAATCGGCTGGGGAGGGCCCAGCGGGCGCTTTCGCACAGCAACCTTGGTAGTTTCCGAATGTTTCATTCGGGCACGAGTATATCGGGCCATCGCTCGCCCGACGACCTTCCGGTTCTGCTTTTTCAAGCCGCTGTGCGTCTAGCTCTATGCTTTTGCAAACAATTTGTTATCTTTCAAGGCCTACCAAGCCTTGCCGGCATCGATGCAGCTTTCGCCGCACCTAATAAGAGAAGCCATACCTCATGATCACTGAGCCTTCCAGTGCCGCACCCCCCTCGCGACCGTTGTCGCGTAATGACCTCAAAACCTTGTCGTTGTCCGCTCTGGGCGGTGCGCTGGAGTTTTACGATTTCATCATCTTTGTGTTCTTCGCCACGGTCGTCGGGAAGCTGTTTTTCCCGGCTGACATGCCCGAGTGGCTTCGCCTGATGCAGACCTTTGGCATTTTTGCCGCGGGTTACCTGGCGCGTCCTTTGGGTGGCATCGTCATGGCGCACTTCGGCGACCTGCTGGGCCGTAAAAAGATGTTTACCTTGAGCATTTTCATGATGGCCGTGCCGACCCTGATCATGGGGTTGCTGCCAACGTATGAGCAGATCGGCATGCTGGCGCCGATCCTGTTGCTGCTGATGCGGGTGATCCAGGGCGCGGCCATTGGTGGTGAAGTGCCGGGGGCATGGGTTTTTGTTTCGGAACACGTGCCGGCGCGTCACGTTGGCTACGCCTGCGGCACCCTGACCTGCGGCTTGACGGCCGGTATTCTGCTGGGCTCGTTGGTGGCAACCGCCATCAACTCGATCTACACCCCGGCCGAAGTCTCGGACTTCGCCTGGCGAATTCCATTCCTGTTGGGCGGTGTGTTCGGTTTGTTTGCGGTGTACCTGCGCCGCTGGCTGCACGAGACCCCGGTGTTTGCCGAGCTGCAACTGCGCAAGGCGCTGGCCGAAGAAGTACCGCTTAAAACGGTATTGCGTGACCACCGTGGCGCCATTGTGATTTCGATGCTGCTGACCTGGCTGCTGTCTGCCGGGATCATCGTGATCATCTTGATGACCCCGACTGTGTTGCAAACCGTGTATGGCTTCCCGGCCACCACTTCATTACAAGCCAACAGCCTGGCCATTGTGTTCCTGAGCCTGGGATGTATCGCCTCGGGTGCCCTGGCTGATCGCTTTGGCGCGGGCAAGGTTTTTGTAGTGGGCTGCGCTGCGCTGTTGATCACGTCGTGGACCTTCTATCACAGCCTGTTGCAGCACCCGGATTGGCTATTCCCGCTGTATGCCTTGAGCGGTTTGTTTGTAGGCACCATCGGCGCGGTGCCGTATGTCATGGTTAAAGCCTTCCCACCTGTGATCCGTTTCAGCGGTTTGTCGTTCTCGTACAACCTGGCCTACGCAATCTTCGGCGGCCTGACGCCCATGGCCGTGACCTTGTTGCTCAAGGAAAGCCCGATGGGCCCGGCGTATTACGTGGCGATTATTTCTCTGATGGGCCTGTGTGTGGGCGCTTATCTGTGGAAAAAGGGGCGCTGATCACGCGGCTTAAGCTCCACGCCTTTTAGCAGTCTCGATAAGTGCCATCATTTATGGCTCAATGATGGCATTTCATCTAATTGTCACAATCGGTTCATAGAGTGTTCATCAGGCCTGCTGATACTGGCCCCCGATTCATCTAACCCGGTTTGCTAGGAGTAAGGCATGAAACTGAAGCGTGTGATGGCGGCCCTGACTTTTGTCGCCGCGGGCGTTGCGGCTGCTAACGCAGTTGCGACGGGTGTAGAT
Source organism: Pseudomonas sp. FSL R10-1350 (assembly GCF_009600525.1). NCBI lineage: Bacteria > Pseudomonadati > Pseudomonadota > Gammaproteobacteria > Pseudomonadales > Pseudomonadaceae > Pseudomonas > Pseudomonas sp. FSL R10-1350. The sequence continues at coordinate 20,687 of NZ_WIVR01000036.1, read as the reverse complement.
CCGACTATCCCGGCTTACACCAAGACCACCGGTGTGTCTGGCAACCTGTCCAGCGTTGGTTCCGATACCCTGGCGAACCTGATGACATTGTGGGCTGAGGCTTACAAGAAAGAATATCCAAACGTAAACATCCAGATTCAGGCCGCTGGCTCTGCCACCGCGCCACCTGCGCTGACGGAAGGCACCTCTAACCTGGGCCCGATGAGCCGCAAAATGAAGGACACCGAACTGGCTGCTTTCGAGCAGAAGTACGGCTACAAGCCAACCGCCGTGCCGGTGGCTGTGGATGCCCTGGCGGTGTTCGTGCACAAGGACAACCCGATCCAGCACCTGACCATGGAACAAGTGGACGCGATTTTCTCGTCGACTCGTCTGTGCGGCGCTAAAGATGACGTGAAGACCTGGGGCGACCTGGGTGTCAAAGGCGACCTGGCCAACAAGCCGGTTCAGCTGTTTGGCCGTAACTCGGTATCCGGCACGTATGGCTACTTCAAAGAAGAAGCCCTGTGCAAAGGTGACTACAAGCCTAACGTGAACGAGCAACCAGGCTCGGCGTCGGTTGTGCAGTCCATCAGCTCCTCGCTGAACGGCATCGGTTACTCGGGCATCGGTTACAAAACCGCTAGCGTGAAGACCGTCGCACTGGCCAAAAAAGGCAGCACTGACTTCATCGAAGACACCGAAGAAAACGCACTGAACGGCAAATACCCGCTGTCGCGTTTCCTTTACGTGTACGTGAACAAGGCGCCTAACAAGCCGCTGAACCCGCTGGAAGCCGAGTTCATCAAGCTGGTCCTGTCCAAGCAAGGTCAGGAAGTGGTCGTGAAAGACGGCTACATCCCGCTGCCGGCTAAAGTGGCTGCAAAAGCCTTGGCTGACCTGGGTCTGAAAGAAGGCAACTAAGCCTTCTGCTATGCAGCAGGCTGCGATGAGGTTACGGTGCTAGCCGTTGCCTTGAGGTCTTGAGAGACTCATCGTAGCCTGCGGTAGCGACTACCGGTTCGCTGCATTTTCGTTCCGCTACCAGGTCCGCTGGTCAGCGGTTTTTTGCGTCACTGATTTGTCATCTTTTTGTCATACAGGCCCGCTAGGGTGTGCGCATGAATGATCTGGCCAATTCCCGAATGACTTCGACCTCCGCTCCCAAGCGCATTGATTTCAATACGCCTGAACTCAAACGCAAGCGTCGCATCCGTGCGCTCAAAGATCATCTGACCCGTTGGTATGTGTTTATTGGCGGCCTTGCCGTGCTGGGCGCCATCACGCTGATTTTCTTCTTCCTGGGCTATGTGGTGTACCCGCTGTTCCAGGGCGCTGACCTGACCGCCAAAACGGCGATAACGCCGGTGTGGATGCAAGACGCTGGCAAGCCCCTGATGCTCTCGGTTGAAGAGCAGAATCAGGTCGGTATGCGCGTGTCGGACAAGGGCATGGTGCTGTTCTTTAGCGTCAAGGATGGCAGCGAACTGTCGCGGGTTAACCTGCCGCTGCCGGTCGATACCCACGTGACTTCGCTCGGTGAAGACCAGCCGGGTAGCCCGGTGGTGGTGTTGGGCTTGTCCAATGGTCAGGCGCTGGTGTTCCGGCACACCTATAAAGTCAGTTATCCGGATGGCAAAAAGACCATCACCCCGGCCATTGAATACCCGTATGGCGATGCGCCGATCACCCTTGACCCGCGCGGCCTCGCGCTGGATCACGTGAACCTCAACGTGAACGACTCCACCGTCGTGCTGGCGGGGTCTACAGGCTCGCAACTGAACGTCGTCACGCTGACCAGCGAAGAGAACATGATGACCGGCGAGGTCACCAAGTCCGAAAGCCGCATCGACCTTCCGCAGATGACCGAGAAGGTCAAGGCGCTGTATATCGACCCGCGTCAGCAATGGCTGTATGTGGTCAACGGGCGGGCCCAGGCGGACGTGTTCAGCTTGCGCGACAAGAGCCTTAATGGCCGTTACAAACTGCTGGAAGACGCCAACACCGAAATCACCGCCAGCACGCAATTGGTCGGTGGGATCTCGCTGATTTTTGGTGATTCGAAAGGCGGATTGAGCCAGTGGTTTATGGCCCGTGATTCGGACGGCGAGCTGCGTTTCAAGCACATCCGCAGCTTCCAGATGGGCACCTCGCCGATTGTTGAAATTACCGCCGAGCAGCGCCGCAAAGGCTTTTTGGCTCTGGACGCGGCCGGTGAGATTGGCGTGTTCCATAGCACTGCGCATCGCACTTTATTAGTAGAAAAGGTCGCTGAAGGCCCTGGCATCATGGCGCTGTCGCCACGTGCGAACCGCATCATCGTGGAAGAGGGCGGCAAGTTGCTCCCGCTGTTCTTGAAGAACCCGCATCCGGAAGTGTCCTGGAGCGCGCTGTGGAGCAAGGTCTGGTACGAGAACTACGACGCACCTAAATACGTGTGGCAATCCACCGCTGCCAACACCGACTTCGAACCGAAGATGAGCCTGGCGCCGTTGACCTTCGGGACCTTGAAGGCGGCGTTCTACGCCATGCTGCTGGCCGCACCGCTGGCCGTTGCCGCAGCGATCTATACCGCTTACTTCATGGCCCCGAGCCTGCGCCGCAAGGTCAAGCCGGTGATCGAACTGATGGAAGCCATGCCGACGGTGATTCTGGGCTTCTTCGCCGGCCTGTTCCTGGCGCCGTATGTAGAAGGCCACTTGCCGGGTATTTTCAGCCTGCTGGTGCTGATGCCGGTGGGCATTCTGCTGGCGGGCTTTGGCTGGAGCCGCCTGCCGGAGTCCATTCGTTTGCGGATCCCGGAAGGCTGGGAAACGATCATTCTGATTCCTGTGGTGCTGCTGGTGTGTGGGCTGTCGCTGTACATGAGCCCGTACATGGAAGCCTGGTTCTTCGGCGGCGACATGCGCCTGTGGATCTCCCACGACCTGGGCATCACCTACGACCAGCGAAACGCATTGGTGGTGGGCCTGGCGATGGGCTTTGCGGTGATCCCGAACATCTACTCGATTGCTGAAGACGCCGTGTTCAGCGTGCCGCGCGGTCTGACGCTGGGCTCGCTGGCGCTGGGCGCTACGCCGTGGCAAACCATGACCCGCGTGGTCATCCTGACGGCCAGCCCGGGGATTTTCTCTGCCTTGATGATCGGCATGGGCCGTGCGGTTGGCGAGACCATGATTGTTTTGATGGCCACGGGTAACACCCCGGTCATGGAACTGAACCTGTTCGAAGGCTTGCGCACCTTGGCGGCGAACGTAGCGGTGGAGATGCCGGAGTCGGAGGTGGGCGGCAGTCATTACCGCGTGCTGTTCCTCTCGGCGCTGGTGCTGCTGTTGTTCACCTTTGTTATGAACACTCTTGCCGAGCTGATCCGTCAGCGTCTGCGCAAGAAATATTCGTCGCTTTAAGGAAGGTAGAAGTCTGTGAAGCAGAACTCCCTCAAAAGCTGGTTCAAGAGCGGCGCCCCCGGCGTCTGGATCAGCGGTGGTGCGGTGACCATCGCGGTCATCATGACTATCGGTTTGCTGTCGGTTATTGCCGTGCGCGGTCTGGGCCACTTTTGGCCAGCCGACCTGATACATGCGCAGTACAACGTGCCAGGCAGTGCTGATCACCTGGTGATCGGCGAAGTGGTGCAAAAAGAAGAAGTGCCCCGTGAGCGCCTGAAAAGTGCGGGCTTGCCTGTGCCTGAGCAAGGCCCGGAGTTCATGACGCGTGAGCTGATCAAGGTGGGTAACCGCGACCTCAACGGCAACGACTTTACCTGGGTGGTGGGTGAGTGGTTGACCGGCGAAAGCACGCCGCCAGAGCTGATGGCGATTGAGCGTCGCGAGTGGGGTAATTTCTACGGTTACCTGGTCAACGTGAAAGAAAACGGTCAGGTGGTGGCCGAAGGTGCTGCGGCCTGGCCCGAGCTGAAGGCGCGGGTCAAACGCGTTAATGCGCTGGCAGCGCAACTCAGCCAGCTGGAAAAGAAAGACATTGGCGCCATCAACGCCGGGCTGGAGCGCATTCGTTTGCACGGCCGCAAACTGGAGCTGGCGGGCAAGCTGGATGCCACCGCACAAGCAGACATGGACGCCGAGCGTGCCGAGCTGAACGCACGCTATAAAGCGGTTGAAGACCGCTTGGCCGACTTGCATGCACAGTTCAACCGCGACAGCCTCACGGCCCGTGATGCCAACGGCAAAGAGCTGGAGATCAACATCGGCAAAGTGGTCAAGGTTTACCAGCCGAACAACATGAACAGCTGGCAGAAGCTGGCCATGTATTTCAGCAATATCTGGGAGTTTTTGAGCCAGGACCCACGCGAAGCCAACACTGAGGGCGGGATCTTCCCGGCGATTTTCGGCACCGTGATGATGACCTTGATCATGGCCGTGATCGTGACCCCGTTCGGCGTTCTTGCTGCGGTGTACCTGCGTGAATACGCCAAGCAAAACACCCTGACTCGGGTCATCCGTATCGCGGTCAACAACCTCGCAGGCGTACCGGCCATTGTGTACGGGGTGTTTGGCCTGGGCTTCTTTGTGTACGTGTTGGGCGGTTCGGTTGACCGGCTGTTCTTTGCCGAAGCCTTGCCGGCGCCGACGTTCGGTACGCCGGGGCTGTTGTGGGCGTCGTTGACCCTGGCGCTGCTGGCGGTGCCGGTGGTGATTGTGGCCACAGAAGAAGGGCTGGCGCGTATCCCGCGTACCGTCCGTGAAGGTTCATTGGCCCTGGGTGCGACCAAGGCCGAGACCTTGTGGAAGATCGTGCTGCCGATGGCCAGCCCGGCCATGATGACCGGCCTGATCCTGGCCGTGGCCCGCGCCGCGGGTGAGGTGGCGCCGCTGATGCTGGTGGGCGTGGTCAAACTGGCGCCGTCGTTGCCGCTGGATGGCAACTACCCTTACTTGCACCTTGACCAGAAGATCATGCACCTGGGCTTCCACATTTATGACGTGGGCTTCCAGAGCCCCAACGTTGAAGCCGCCCGCCCGCTGGTGTACGCCACCGCGCTGCTGCTGGTGCTGGTGATCGCGACCCTGAACCTGTCGGCGGTGTGGATCCGTAACCACCTGCGCGAGAAGTACAAGGCGCTGGATAGCTGATTGATAACGGAATCTTAAGTGTGGGAGCGGGCTTGCTCGCGATGGCATCTCTGCGGTTTCAAGATTAGAGCGAGCCGCCTGAATCGCGAGCAAGCCCGCTCCCACAGAATCTGGCATACCACTGGCCCTTTTTAGTGACCATAGATAGCCAAAACGAATATTTAGCGTATGGAGCAACCCATGCAGCATGATTCCTCAACCCACGGCGTTAACATGTCAGCCTTGGGTCGCAGCAAACAGAGCCTGAGCCTGGCTGACGAAACCGTCGCCATTGAAGTGCCGGGCCTGAACCTGTACTACGGCGAAAAACAAGCACTGTACGACGTCAGCCTGAACATTCCGAAACAGCGGGTTACAGCGTTTATCGGCCCGTCGGGCTGCGGCAAGTCCACCTTGCTGCGTACCTTTAACCGCATGAACGATCTGGTTGACGGTTGCCGGGTGGAAGGCGAAATCAACCTGTATGGCCACAACATCTACCGCAAGGGCGAAGACGTGGCCGAGCTGCGCCGTCGTGTGGGCATGGTGTTCCAGAAGCCGAACCCGTTCCCCAAGACCATCTACGAAAACGTGGTGTACGGCCTGCGCATCCAGGGCATCAACAAAAAGCGCGTGCTCGACGAAGCGGTGGAGTGGGCACTTAAAGGCGCGGCTTTGTGGGACGAAGTAAAAGACCGTCTGCACGAGTCGGCACTGGGCTTGTCCGGTGGTCAGCAGCAGCGTCTGGTGATTGCCCGTACCATCGCTGTTGAACCTGAAGTGTTGCTGCTCGATGAGCCGTGCTCGGCGCTCGACCCGATTTCGACGCTGAAAGTCGAAGAACTGATCTACGAGCTCAAGTCCAAATTCACCATCGTCATCGTGACCCACAACATGCAACAGGCGGCCCGGGTTTCGGACTACACCGCGTTCATGTACATGGGCAAAATGGTTGAATACGGCGACACCGATACCCTGTTCACCAACCCGGCCAAAAAACAGACCGAAGACTACATTACCGGGCGCTATGGTTAGTAGCAGCGGCAAGCTTTTAGCTTCAAGCGGCAAGTTAAAGCAGCTTGGTGGAATGACAGAGATAGCTTGCGGCTTATGGCTTGCAGCTCACAGCTTTTGCGGAGCAAACCCATGATTTCAAAGGATGGCCTCACCCATCACATTTCCGCGCAATTCAACGCGGAACTCGAAGAAGTACGCAGCCACTTGTTGGCCATGGGCGGGCTGGTCGAGAAACAGGTTAATGACGCGGTCACGGCGTTGATTGAGGCTGACTCCGGGCTGGCTCAGCAAGTGCGTGAGATCGACGAGCAGATCAATCAGATGGAGCGCAACATCGACGAGGAATGCCTGCGCATTCTGGCCCGTCGCCAGCCTGCGGCCTCTGACTTGCGGCTGATCATCAGCATCTCCAAGTCGGTGATCGACCTGGAGCGCATCGGTGACGAAGCGACCAAAATCGCGCGCCGGGCTATTCAGTTGTGCGAAGAAGGTGAGGCGCCACGCGGCTATGTTGAGGTGCGCCACATTGGCGATCAGGTGCGCAACATGGTGCGCGATGCCTTGGACGCGTTTGCGCGTTTTGACGCCGACCTGGCGTTGTCGGTGGCGCAGTACGACAAGATCATCGACCGCGAATACAAAACCGCACTGCGCGAGCTGGCCACTTACATGATGGAAGACCCGCGTTCCATTACGCGTGTGTTGAGCATCATTTGGGTGCTGCGTTCGCTGGAGCGTATCGGCGACCACGCACGCAATATCTCGGAATTGGTCATTTACCTGGTACGCGGTACAGACGTGCGCCACATGGGCCTCAAGCGTATGCGTGAAGAAGTTGAAGGCACCAAGGCTAATGTTGAGTCGCAAGCGGACGATAACTAAGACTGCCTGCGACATAAAACGCCCGGCTCATTGCCGGGCGTTTTCGTTTGTGGCGTTTATAGTTAAGGCGCTTGGCGAACTGTAAAAAGGGGCGAGGCGCTGATCGGTCTTGGCAAATGGCCATCATTTGGCGCAGGGTTGTCAGGATTCTAAAGGAGCAGTCGATGAGCAAGGTCAGTGTGTTGGTGGTGGATGACGCGTCGTTTATCCGCGATCTGGTTAAAAACTGCCTGCGTAACTATTTTCCCGGTATCCGCATCGAAGACGCGGTCAACGGCCGCAAAGCTCAGGCACTGCTGACCCGCGAGCCGTTTGACCTCGTGCTGTGTGACTGGGAAATGCCGGAGATGTCCGGCCTTGAGCTGCTGACGTGGTGCCGTGAACAGGACCGCCTTAAAGCACTGCCGTTCATCATGGTCACCAGCCGTGGTGATAAAGAGAACGTGATACAGGCGATTCAGGCCGGGGTTTCGGACTTTGTCAGCAAGCCGTTTACCAACGAGCAATTGCTGACCAAAGTAAAAAAGGCCTTCACCAAGGCCGGCTTGCTGAATGCAGTAATGGCCAGCGCCCCAGTGCGAACCAGCACCGGCCTGGCCAACGACTCTTTGAGCGCCTTGACCGGTGGCAAAGCGCAGGTGGTGACGCCGACCGCGCCGAGCCGACCGGCTGCGCCAGCGGCTCCTGTGGCCCGCCCGGCCAGCCATACACCCACGGGGCGCGGCCAAGGGCAGTTGCGTTTGCCTACGGGGATTCAGCCCTGCGTGATTAAAGCGCTCAGCCTCAAGGAGGCGCTGCTGGTGGTGCGCCGTGGCGATGAGCTACCGCAGATCCTGGCCAGTGCGGTGTTGGACCTTGAGCAAGGCGAGCGGGCCGAGGTGGCGCGTTTGAATGGCTACTTGCACGCCATCGTCGCGTACGAACCCAAGCCGGACAGCGACTGGTTGCAACTGACCTTCCGCTTCGTGGATCAGGATGCCGAGAAAATGAACTACCTGTCGCGGCTGATCGCTCACGGCACGGCGCAGAAGCAGTTTGTGCCGGGGGCGTAAGATCAAAAGATCGCGAGGCGAGCTCGCTCCTACGGGAGTTGCAGGCCGCCTGCGGCTTTGTGAATGGCGCGCAGGTGTTCGCCGATCTGTTTGACGTTGGCTTCGGTGGCGGCGATTTCTGCTGCGCGGGCCGGCTCAAGGAGGCTGCGCACTTCTTTGTCCAGATCGCTGGTCAGGCGTAGCAACTGTTGCTGGCGCTGGCTGCTTTCGGACTCGAGCATTTGCCACTCTTTGGCCTGTGGCAGGCCATAGCCGCTGCTGCCGAGCAATTCGGCCGGGCGGCTAAGGAAGCCACTGCTGGCGAGAATCTCTTGCAGGGTTTTGTTGGCCTTGTCCATGCCGCCATCTTTAAGCCCGCGTGCGCCCAGGTACTTTTGCTTGACCTCGTCTTGAGCGAGCAGCAACTGGCGGCGGAAGCTGGCCTGTTCGAGCAGCAACAACGCCGCGCTGGCGCGCAGGTCGGCTTTTTCAAACCACGGGCGGCGTTGCTCGGCGTCCAGGGCCATCCAGTCTTCAACGCTGGTCTGCTTGATTGGCAGGCGGGTTTTTAGCACGTCGAACATGGCTTGATAGCGGTCACGGTAGGAATCAAACCGATAGCCCAGACGCAGCGCTTCACGCGGGTCGTCCAGCACGCTGGTGTCTGCCAGGCCACGGGCTTTGAGCACTTCCAGCAGGCCATTGGGCACGATGCTGTCCAGGCCTTTGAGTTGCGCGTTGTCGCTGCCGCTGCGCAGCAGTTTCAAGGTCTCGACTGCGCAGTTGTTGGACACAAAGTAATAGCTGCCGTCGTAGCTCCAATGCATCTCGGCAGCGTGCTCAACCACTTCTTCGATTTCCGGGCGGCTCAAGTTCAGCGGTACAGAGGCGAGGCTGCGCAGTTCTGTCTTGGTGTATTCATCGATGACCTGGGCCAGCGGCAGTACAAACAGGCGCGACGGGTAGGCGCCGGTCAGGCCGTCCCAGCTTGAAAGCTGTACGTCGTTCACAAACGCCCGGTAGGACAACACCAAGTGTTCTTGCAGGTCGAGTCGGCAATCCGGACCGCGTGGACGGCCGGGGGCGCAAATCACCAGGCGCAGCATGCTGTGGCCCCAGCGGCTGGCCCATTCCTGGTTGGCCTCGGCCAGCAGGTAGTCGACGGCGTATACACGCTCCGGGTCAACGGTGCCGAGGGGCTGTTTGGCAAAGTCGTTGCCGGCGTTCAAAAAGGGGAAGCTCTTGGGGCAGTCGTCTTTGGCGGCGGGTGCCCAGCCGAAATGATTTTTGTAGTAGCGGTACAGCGCCGGGCGCCGGCACGCGTAGGCCGGGTCGAGGAGGAAGTACTCCATGTTGACCGCGACGAATTCTTTGGGGTTGGTGACTTCGTACAGGTCCGGGCTGCGCACGACCTGATGGTTGTCTTGCTCGCGCTCACCACGGCGGCCCACGTATTGCTGCCAACCGGCGAGGTCGAGCAGGCGCGGGTCATCGCTGAGGGTAAAGCGGCGGTCGGTCTGGCCACGGCATTGGTCGGGCAGGCCGATGAGCCCCGTGCTGTTGCTTTGCCGTGCGCAGCGCTGGATGAGCGTGCGGTCTGCGGCAGGCCAGAGGCGGGCGCGGTCATAGAGGTGGGTCAGCTCGTGCAGAACGGTGGCGAGCATTTCCTGGCGCACGGTGCCGTGGGGGCGGTTGGTCTTTTGAGTCGCGGCCGAGCCATCGGTGAGGCTGGCCAGCAGGTTGCGATTCAAGTCCAGCTCAGACACCAACGAGGCTTGCCCGTAGGCATTGCTGGGCATGTCATCGCTCCAGCCGACCACAATCTGGCGATCCAGTTGCTCGATAAAGCGCGGGGGCAGCTTTTGCATGGCTTCATCGAGCAGCGCTTGGCTGGCGTGCTGCTGGGCGGGTGTCAGGCCCTCTGTTTTGAGCTGCAGATGGAGCGCTGCGTGGGCATTACTGCCGATAAGCAGCAGGGCACACGCTGCGAGCCAGCCCGTCAGTGGTTTCACAGCGCGAGGATAGCTTCGGCGAGGTCATGGTCGCTGGCGTTGCGCGCTTCAGGCAGGCGGTCGCGCAGGGTATTGAAGGCGGACTCCAGTTGCACACCACGAATGGAGCCTTCGCTGGCGACGAAAGTGGCGGCGTCATCGTGGGCTTCACGGACTACTTTAGAGTCACGAATGGACGTGGTGGTGTCGGAGGTGAAGTCGATGGAGCGGCCAAACGCGCGCACGATGATGTTACTGGTCTGCACAACGGTCTGTGCTTGCGCCACATCGGCGAGCAGCAACAGGCCAAGGGTGGCGACAATTAAAGGGCTACGCATGAAACATCTCCAGAAAACGCGGGTATTTATTGGACGAGAATTGCTTGTGCCAGTTCAAGGTCGGAGGCATTCAATTCAGGCTGGGTCTGGCGCAGATAGCGCAAGGCTGACTCCAACTGCGCGCCTCGCTGTTGACCGTCACTGGCAATAAAGACGGCAGCGTCATCCTGGGCGGCACATAGCAGTTTGTGATCGAAGGGCGCGGACGTCACTTTACTGGTGACGTAGCCGGTGAGCACGGTATTTTGCGTGGTTGTGTCGAAGGCGTGGGCTGATTGAGTCCAGCAGAGGGCAAGCAGGGCTAGTAAAGAAAAACGCATGGGTCTCGTTCTGTGTGATCGAGGCCCAAGGCTAGCGTAATGGTCGGGTCAGAACCAGTACGTGGCGGGATCTTCATCTTTGATGCTATTCCCGTGGGAGCGGGCTTGCTCGCGATAGCATCACAGCGCCCGTTCAGAGACACCATGTGCTCTGCATCGCGAGCAAGCCCGCTCCCACAGGTCATTAAACATCAGATTGCGAGGATTGCCTGCGCCAGTTGGGCATCGCTGGCTTGCAGTTGAGGCGCTTGCTGGCGAATGGCGTCGAAGGCGCTTTCCAGTTTCACACCACGGATTGCCCCTTCGCTGGCCACAAAACTGGCGGCGTCATCACGGGCTTCGCGCACGATTTTGTTGTTGCGCAGCGAGCCGGTCGCGTCGGAGGTCAGGTCAGAGGTCGCTTTCAGGGCGCCCACGATGGCATCGGTTGTCACGAGAAAGCTGGAGGCGCTGGCGCTGGCAGCGAGTGTCAGCAAGGCGGCAGCGCTGAGCAGGCGAAGAGTGGGCATGGTGATACTCCAGAAGAGGGTCGTATAAAAATAGTCGGTTATAGGCGAATAGTAGGCGCAGGGCGGCGTGTCGCAAAGGATGTTTTGCCTTGCGGTGCAGACAGGATGCTCTGGATCAGGCTATTTCGTGATTGTACTGGTCTATTCTTATTTTTATAAAACTGTACTTGTCATGCTTCTGGCGCTCAAAAATAGCCGTCCCAAACGACAAAACCCGTCGGCGGTTACCCGCGACGGGTTTTGTTTTTTCAATTCTGGGTGCTGGCGGTGGACCGATGGTCAGGGCCAGCGAGCGCTCGTTAGCGCCAGAACGGCTTGCTCAGCTCTTCGTAACGCTGTGCTTCGCTAATACCGGCATCAGCCAGAAGACGCGAGTCCAGGCGAGCCAATTGATGGCGGCTGGAGATACGGCGCTGCCACAACATCAGGTTGGCAAGTACGCGCAAAGGCATGGAAGCCTGGGTGTTTACAGCATTGCTTTCGGTGAACAGATCGGAACTGAGTGTACGTTCCATGATGGCATCCTTCCGCTTGTGGCGGCATTGGCTAGTGGTTTAACTGATGCCAATGATCCTCCTCTACGTCCAGACTCTGTAGATACAGTTCACCTGTATTGCGATGGGCCAGTTAACTGTTTATAGGCGCTGTACGGCCATAAACGAGCACAACTGTACCTGTCGGCACTAAGTTGGTGCATTTCTAGTCATTTTCGTGGGAAGTGACCCTGATAAGGGTAAGAAATTACCAGTACAGCAGTACAGTTTTTGTCAGGAAGGCATAAAAAAGCCGCCGCAGAAAACAGTGTTTTCGACGGCGGCTGTCTAGCACGCGTGTTACGGCAGCATTTTCCCGGTTTCTTCCAGGTTGATGTGCCAGCTCAACGCCTCGCGCAGGATGTGCGGGGTGTGGCCGCCAATGGCGCAGGCCTTGGTGAAGTAGTCATTCAGCGCTTCACGGAAGTCTGGGTGCACACAGTTGTCGATGATCACGCGGGCGCGCTCACGCGGCGCCAGGCCACGCAAGTCAGCCAGGCCTTGTTCGGTGACCAGAATGTCGACATCGTGCTCGGTGTGGTCAACGTGGCTGACCATTGGCACCACGCTGGAGATCGCACCAGCTTTGGCGATCGACTTGGTCACGAAGATGGCCAAGTGCGCGTTACGGGCGAAGTCGCCCGAGCCGCCGATGCCGTTCATCATGCGCGTGCCGCACACGTGAGTGGAGTTGACGTTGCCGTAGATGTCGAACTCCAGCGCGGTGTTGATCCCGATGATGCCCAGGCGGCGAACGACTTCCGGGTGGTTGGAGATCTCTTGCGGGCGCAACACGAGTTTGTCTTTGTAGCGCTCAAGGTTGCCGAACACGTCGGAGTTGCGACGTTCAGACAAGGTGATCGAGCTGCCCGAGGCGAAGCGCATTTTGCCCGCGTCGATCAGGTCGAAGGTCGAGTCCTGTAGTACTTCGGAGTACATGGTCAGGTCTTCGAACGGCGAGTCGATCAGGCCACACATCACCGCGTTGGCGATGTTGCCGATACCGGCTTGCAGCGGGCCGAGCTTGTTGGTCATGCGGCCTTCATCCACTTCTTTTTTGAGGAAGTTGATCAGGTGGAAGGCGATGCCGGCTGTTTCGCTGTCAGGCTCGCTCACTGTCGACGGTGAGTCAGCCTTGTTGGTGATCACGATCGCGACGATTTTTTCGGCCGGGATCGGGATGGCGGTGCTACCGATACGGTCATCGACTTTCACCAACGGGATTGGTGTACGGGTCGGACGGTAGGTCGGGATATAGATGTCGTGCAGACCTTCCAGGTTCGGGTTGTGCGCCAGGTTGATCTCGACGATCACTTGTTTGGCGAAAATCGCGAAGCTGGCGGAGTTGCCCACCGACGTGGTCGGCACAATGTGGCCTTGCTCGGTAATCGCAACGGCTTCGATGACGGCGATGTCTGGCAGGGTGAGTTGCTTGTTACGCAGTTGCTCGACGGTTTCGGACAAGTGCTGGTCGATGAACATGACTTTGCCGGCGTTGATCGCCTTGCGCAGAGTGTTGTCCACCTGGAACGGCATGCGACGTGCGAGTACGCCGGCTTCGGTCAATTGCTTGTCGAGGTCGTTGCCCAGGCTGGCGCCGGTCATCAGGGTGATTTTCAGCGGCGAGTGCTTGGCGCGCTCGGCCAAGGCTTGTGGCACGGCTTTGGCTTCACCGGCACGGGTGAAACCGCTCATGCCGACGGTCATGCCGTCTTTAATAAGGGCGGCGGCTTCTTCGGCGCTCATAACCTTATCGTGCAGGGAGTTCAGACGAATACGTTCACGGTACATGGATTGTTATCTCGGGCAACGGAAGCAAGATGCGCAGTCTATTCATTTTCAAAGCGCGGCGTCCCGCTACCATGGTCGAATGCCGCAGGCCGATTTAGAGCCTTTGGTCGGGATCAGTCAGAAATAAAAAACCCCGGCGAATTAAGTGCCGGGGTTCTCGGTGTTACCAGGCCGCGATGTTACTCGACGGCTTTGACCATATCTTCAATAACTTTCTTGGCGTCACCGAAGACCATCATGGTTTTATCCAGATAAAACAGTTCGTTATCCAGGCCCGCATAGCCGCTGGCCATGGAGCGTTTGTTCACGATGACGGTTTTGGCTTTATAGGCTTCGAGGATCGGCATGCCCGCGATAGGCGATTTCGGATCGTTCTTGGCCGCCGGGTTAACCACGTCGTTGGCGCCGAGCACTAACACGACATCGGCCTGACCGAATTCGGAGTTGATGTCTTCCATTTCGAACACCTGGTCGTAAGGCACTTCTGCCTCGGCCAGCAGTACGTTCATGTGGCCGGGCATACGACCCGCCACCGGGTGAATCGCATACTTGACGGTCACGCCGCGGTGGGTCAGTTTTTCGGTCAGCTCTTTAAGCGCGTGCTGCGCCCGTGCCACGGCCAGGCCGTAACCCGGAACGATGATCACGGTGTCGGCGTTGGTCAGCAAGAAGGTCGCGTCGTCAGCCGAGCCGGATTTAACCGGGCGTGCTTCTTGTGTGCCGGCAGGGCCGCCAGCGTCCGCTGCGCCACCAAAGCCACCGAGGATCACGTTGAAGAACGAGCGGTTCATCGCTTTGCACATGATGTACGAGAGGATGGCGCCTGACGATCCGACCAGCGAACCGGCGATGATCAGCATCGAGTTGTTCAGCGAGAAGCCGATACCGGCAGCCGCCCAGCCCGAGTAGCTATTGAGCATCGAAACCACGACCGGCATGTCGGCGCCGCCAATCGGGATGATGATCAGCACGCCCAGTACGAACGCCAGGGCCAGCATCAGCGCGAAGGCGTTGAGGTTGCCAGTGAGCATAAAGGTCACGCCCAGGGCCAGTGTCGCCAGACCCAGCACAAGGTTGAGTTTGTGTTGGCCGCTGAACTGTACCGGTGCGCCCTGGAACAGGCGGAACTTGTATTTGCCCGACAGCTTGCCGAACGCGATGACCGAACCCGAGAAGGTAATGGCACCAATCGCGGCGCCCAGGAACAGTTCGAGGCGGTTACCGGCCGGGATGGCGTCGCCCAAGTGTTTGACGATGCCCAGCGATTGCGGCTCTACCACGGCGGCAATGGCGATAAACACCGCTGCCAGACCGATCATGCTGTGCATGAAGGCGACGAGCTCTGGCATTTTGGTCATTTCGACGCGCTTGGCCATGATCGAGCCTGCGGTGCCGCCAATGAGCAGGCCCACAATCACATAGCCGATGCCGGTGGTCGCGATTTCAGCGCCCAGTTTGTACACCAGCCCGATGGTGGTCAGCACGGCCAGGGCCATGCCGAGCATGCCGAACAGGTTGCCGCGACGCGAGGTGGTGGGGTGCGACAGGCCTTTAAGGGCCTGGATGAAACAGATCGATGCAACCAGGTAGAGAACAGTGACCAGGTTCATGCTCATGGCTTGCGCACCTCTTCTTTAGCTTTAGGTGCTTTCTTCTTGAACATTTCCAGCATGCGCCGGGTGACCAAAAATCCACCGAATACGTTAACGGCTGCCAAGGCGACGGCCAAGGTGCCCATGGTTTTGCCCAGCGGAGTGACGGTGAGCGCGGCAGCGAGCATGGCGCCGACGATCACAATCGCGGAAATGGCGTTGGTCACGGCCATGAGCGGGGTGTGCAGTGCGGGGGTAACGTTCCAGACCACGTGGTAGCCGACATAAATAGCCAGCACGAAGATGATCAGGTTGTAGATACCGGGGGAGATGAGCTCTTCCATTGTTTTTATCCTCAGCCGTTTTTGCGCACAACTTGACCGTCGCGGCACATCAGGCACGCGGCGACGATGTCGTCTTCAAGGTTGATCTGGAACTGCCCTTCAGGGGTGAAGACCAGCTTGAGGAAGTCCAGCAGGTTGCGGGCGTACAGCGCTGATGCGTCCGCGGCAACTTCTCCGGCCAGGTTGGTCGGGCCGACAATGATCACGCCGTTTTCGACGACCACTTGATCGGCCACGGTCAGCGGGCAGTTGCCCCCTTGTGCAGCGGCGAGGTCGATGACAACCGAGCCAGGCTTCATTTGCGCCACGGTTTCAGCGCTCAGCAGCACCGGTGCTTTGCGGCCGGGGATGAGTGCGGTGGTGATGACGATATCGGCTTGCTTGGCGCGCTCGTGCACGGCCTGGGCCTGGCGCTGCATCCAGCTGGCAGGCATCGGGCGTGCATAGCCACCCACGCCGACCGCGCATTCGCGCTCTTCGTCGGTCTCGTAAGGGACGTCGACGAACTTGGCGCCCAGCGATTCGATTTGCTCTTTTACCGCAGGCCGCACATCTGAGGCCTCAATGACCGCGCCCAGTCGCTTGGCTGTCGCAATGGCCTGCAGGCCGGCAACGCCTGCGCCGAGAATCAGCACACGGGCGGCTTTTACCGTACCGGCGGCGGTCATCAACATGGGCATGAAGCGCGGGTAATGGTGGGCGGCCAGCAGTACGGCTTTATAGCCGGCAATGTTGGCTTGGGATGACAGCACATCAAGACTTTGCGCACGCGAGGTACGCGGGGCAGCTTCCAGCGAGAAGGCGGTGATCCCACGCTCGGTCAGTTTGGTAATGGTTTCATTGCTGAACGGGTTGAGCATGCCAATCAGCACGGCGGTGCTATTGATCAGGGCCAGTTCGCTGTCGTTGGGGGCAACTACTTTAAGGATCAGCTCGGCGCCAAAGGCGTCTGTGGCGCTGCCAATAGTTGCGCCTGCGGCTTCATAGGCGCTGTCAGTCACGCTGGCATTAATACCTGCGCCGCTTTGAACAGTCACCTTATGGCCTTGGCCGATCAGCTTCTTGATGGTTTCCGGGGTTGCAGCAACCCGCGTTTCACCCGTTTGGGTTTCGAGAGGAACACCAATGTGCACGTCATATCTCCTGCGTGATCTTTTATAAGAAAGCCAGCGCACTACGGATGGTGCGACTGGGGCGGCCGATCAGCACGATCCCACCAAATATTGGGTGGGGCGCGGCATTCTGCTGGCGATTTTTGGGGCTTTCAAGAACTTATGAAGGGTGACGGATTTTTAACTACAAGTCATGCAGTGACCGAATGTCGCAACGCTCGGCTGTAGGCCTTTATTTATAAGGCTTAGAGAGATTTAAGGCTGTTTTCGAGTTTTTTTCACATTTCTTTTGGTTATCGCTGCATAACTTTCAGAAATACCCTGTAAGCCGCGTGGTTACTGGCTTTCAGGTTTGTCCAGTTAGACTTAAGTCAAGCGTGCAAAATAGCGACATTTGCGTATATATGTAGTTGTTTTTTATATGTCACTACATTGATTTTTGAGGATTCTAATTTTCTCAAATCAAGCTGTAGGCCGCGGCCTGCTTGATTAACCAGTCTCGAAAGGCGTGTAGCGACGCGGACTCAATTTTGCGTTCCGGGATCATTAGGTAGTAAGCCTTGTTGCTGGGCAGTGTGTGCGGGTTGGCGATAACCAGGCGTTTCTCGGCCAATTCGCGCTGAATCAGGAAGGGCGGGATCAGCGCGACGCCCATTTCGTGTATCGCGGCTTGGGCCAGCATCGAAAACAGTTCATAGCGTGGCCCGGTCATGTCGCGCGGAACGCTCATGTCCTGTGCGTTGAACCATTGGCGCCAGGCGTAGGGGCGGGTGGTTTGCTGGAGCAGGGGGAGTTCGGCCAATGCCTGGGCGCTGAGGTTTTGCCAGCCGCCCAGCAGTGAAGGGCTGCACACGGGGAGCGGGTTCTCGCCCATCAGTCGGTGGGACGATGTACCGGACCAGTCGGCATCGCCAAAGTAGATGGCTGCATCGAAGTCAGTGTCGGCAAACAGGAAGGGGCGCGTACGGTTTGTCAGGTTGACGGTAACGTCGGGGTGCTGTTGCTGGAAATCCTTGAGGCGGGGCAATAGCCATTGCGTGCCGAAGGTGGGGACAACGGCCAGCTCAATGGTGTTGGCGCCTTGTTGTCCCATCACGGACAGCGTGTCGCGTTCGACGGCATCCAGTTGCGTCGCAACCCGTCGGCTGTAGGAAAGGCCTGCTTCTGTCAGTTTTACGCCCCGCTTGGAGCGTCTGAAGAGTTCTACGCTGAGGAATTCTTCAAGGCTGGCGATCTGTCGGCAAATAGCGCCTTGGGTGAGGGAGAGTTCGTGTGCGGCCTTGGTGAAGCTCTCATGACGTGCGGCCGCTTCAAAGCTGATCAGGGCGGTTGTGCTGGGGATCTTGCGGCGCATGTACGGCTTCCTCACTAAAGGTGATCAGAAATGGCCTTTCAGGCAGTCACGGAGTGAGAAATTATCACAACGGCGTGCTGAATCCTCGTTTGTGCTCTTTATAAGAGGCGGCCTAGGATCGGCGTACGACATTTGATCTATTTCGCGAGGGTTCTTTCATGGCGGGTAAAGCAAGCTTCAACTGGATTGATCCACTGTTGCTGGATCAGCAGCTCACTGAAGAAGAGCGCATGGTGCGTGACAGCGCTGAGCAGTTTGCTCAAGACAAGCTGGCGCCACGTGTTCTGGAAGCTTTCCGTCATGAACAGACTGACCCGGCGATTTTTCGCGAGATGGGTGAGACGGGCTTGCTGGGGGCGATGATCCCGGAGCAGTACGGTGGCAGTGGCTTGAACTATGTCAGCTACGGCTTGATTGCTCGTGAGGTTGAGCGGGTTGACTCGGGTTACCGCTCGATGATGAGTGTGCAGTCATCCTTGGTCATGGTGCCTATCAATGAGTTCGGTACTGAGGCGCAAAAGCAAAAGTACCTGCCGAAGCTGGCGTCGGGTGAGTGGATTGGCTGTTTTGGTCTGACGGAGCCTAACCATGGTTCTGACCCTGGCGCGATGATCACTCGTGCGCGCTCGGTGGATGGCGGCTACAGCCTGACGGGCAGCAAGATGTGGATCACTAACAGTCCGATTGCCGATGTGTTTGTGGTGTGGGCGAAGGATGACGAGGGTGACATTCGTGGCTTCGTTCTGGAGAAGGGCTGGAAGGGGCTGAGCGCTCCGGCGATTCACGGCAAGGTTGGCTTGCGTGCGTCGATCACTGGCGAAATCGTGATGGATAACGTGTTTGTGCCACAAGAGAACATCTTCCCGGATGTTCGCGGTTTGAAAGGGCCATTCACCTGCCTGAACTCCGCACGCTACGGCATCTCGTGGGGCGCATTGGGCGCCGCAGAGTTTTGCTGGCACACGGCGCGTCAATACACGCTGGATCGTCAGCAGTTCGGTCGGCCGTTGGCGGCGACCCAGTTGATCCAGAAAAAACTGGCAGATATGCAGACCGAGATTACGTTGGCCTTGCAGGGTTGCCTACGCTTGGGGCGGATGAAGGATGAAGGCACCGCGGCGGTTGAGATTACTTCGATCATGAAGCGCAATTCGTGCGGCAAGTCGCTGGATATCGCGCGTATGGCGCGGGACATGTTGGGTGGCAATGGCATCTCCGACGAGTTCGGCGTGGCGCGTCACCTGGTTAACCTGGAAGTGGTGAATACCTATGAGGGGACGCATGACGTGCATGCCTTGATTCTTGGGCGTGCGCAGACGGGTCTTCAGGCGTTCTATTAACAGGAGCTTGGCTCATGGGTGCTTTATCGCATTTGCGGGTGCTGGATTTATCGCGAGTACTGGCTGGGCCGTGGGCTGGGCAGATTCTGGCGGACCTTGGCGCTGAGGTGATTAAGGTCGAGCGTCCGGGCAATGGCGACGACACGCGCGCGTGGGGGCCGCCCTTCCTTAAGGATGCTTATGGGGAGAGTACGGGGGAGGCGGCTTATTACTTGTCGGCTAACCGTAATAAGCAGTCGGTGACCATCGACTTCACCAAGCCGGAAGGCCAACGCCTGGTGCGGGAGCTGGCGGCGAAGTCCGATATCTTGATCGAGAACTTCAAAGTGGGTGGTCTTGAGGCGTATGGGCTGGATTATGCCTCGCTCAAGGAGGTCAATCCGCAGTTGATCTATTGCTCCATTACCGGGTTTGGTCAGACGGGCCCGTATGCGAAGCGGGCTGGTTATGACTTCATGATTCAGGGATTGGGCGGGCTGATGAGCCTGACTGGTCGGCCTGAGGGTGAGGAGGGTGCCGGGCCGGTCAAGGTTGGGGTTGCGCTGACGGATATTCTGACGGGGCTTTACGCGACCGTCGCCATTTTGGCGGCGCTTGCTCATCGTCAGCAAGACGGCGGTGGGCAGCATATCGATATGGCGCTGCTGGACGTGCAGGTGGCGTGCTTGGCCAATCAGGCTATGAATTACCTGACGACAGGCGTGTCGCCCAAGCGCCTGGGGAATGCTCACCCGAATATTGTTCCTTATCAGGATTTCCCTACGGCCGATGGCGATTTTATCCTGACCGTGGGTAATGACAGCCAGTTTCGTAAGTTTGCTGAGGTGGCGGGTCAGCCTGGCTGGGCGGATGATCCGCGCTTTGCCAGTAATAAGCAGCGGGTTGCCAACCGTGCTGTGCTGGTGCCGCTTATTCGCCAGGCGACTGTATTCAAGACGACGGCGCAGTGGGTTGAGCAGCTAGAGGCGGTGGGCGTGCCTTGTGGGCCTATCAATGAGCTGGCGCAGGTGTTTGCGGATCCTCAGGTGCAGGCGCGGGGGCTGGCTTTTGAGCTTCCGCATGCGCTGGCAGGTTTGGTGCCGCAGGTGGGGAGCCCTATCAGGTTGTCCGAAACCCCGGTGGAGTATCGCAGGGCGCCGCCGTTGTTGGGTGAGCACACGCAGGAGGTGTTGGGGCGTGTGCTTGGGGTGACGACGGTGGACTTGGAGCTTTTGCGGCAGTCTGGAGTGTTGTAGCTATATAGAGGGGGCGTTAGCCCCCTCTATATAGGTGTGTTTACGGAGATATAGAAGTTAATTGATAGAGTCGCTCAATTAGCGCTTGACTCGCTGTAATAACGGCCTATAATTCGCACCACTTCCGGTGCAGTCGAAACGGAAAACTCCTTGAATATCAATGAGTTGGGTTGTTTTGACGGTGCCAGCTTCAATTCATCGAAGCAGGAAATGAGGTGTTGACAGCAGCGTGTAACGCTGTAGAATT